>JAOUPZ010000197.1 GCA_029879595.1 Deltaproteobacteria bacterium
TACTTCTACGTGGTGACGGCCATCGACGCCAACAGCGAAAGCGCCGACTCCACCGAGGCCAGCGGCACACCGACCTATGTGGCTCCGCCAGCCCCCCCGACAGTCAACTCGGTGACCAGTCCCACCGTGGTTTCTTCGCAGACCATCTCCGGAACAAAGGAGGCCAACACCTCCATCTGGATGAACGATGTGCAGGTTGTGCCCCTGGACTCAAACACCGACTGGTCGGTCACGGTGTACTTCACCGCTGACGAAACCAGCAGCGGAACACCCACCGATGGCACATATACCTATTCCTTCAGGGCCCGGTATGCCTCCACGGCCACCTCAGCGCCCACTGAGGTGAGCATAGATTTCAGCACCAACACCGCGCCAGTGGCCGTAATAACCTACTCACCTGATTTCCCGGCCTTTGGAAATACGGTGACCGTGTATGGTACGGGCAGTTATGACAACGAGGCTGACACGTTGAGCTATAGCTGGACGCTTAACAAGCCGGCAGGCAGCAGCGCCGGCCTGGCCAGCACCAACACCGCAACCACAAGTTTCACCGTAGACAAGACCGGCGATTACACGGTCTACCTCACCGTTAACGACGGCACGGTGGACAGCCCTACGGTCAACGTTACCATCACCATTCCCAACACCGCCCCCGTGGCCGACTTTACGGTCAACCCGGCAAACCCCGCGGCAGGCAATACCATTACCGTGGACGGCAGGGTGAGTTCCGACAATGAGAACGACACGCTGAGCTATAGCTGGACGCTGGACAGGCCGGTGGGCAGCAACGCTGCGCTTGCCAACGCGACTGCCGCAACCACCACATTCACAGCGGATGTGGTCGGCGATTACACGGCCCGCCTGACGGTATTCGACGGCACCGATTACAGCACGGAGACCGCGAAGCTCATATCCGTTATTGAGCCACCTGACAGCTTTTCCATCAACGGGACAATCTACACCGAAGGCTCCATAAACCCGGATGACCCCTGGATATTCTCCTACAGGGACATTACCCAGCCTTTTGGCATCCTGACCTATGTCTACATGCTTACAAATGATGACGGCCTGGGGAATTACGACAAGTACTTCATGCTGATAGCGGCGGGTGACACAACGGGAACATATCCCATTGATAACTACCTGAACGCCACGGCCACTTATCAGGCTAATGGCACCAGCGACTTGGTCTATTATGCGGATGATCTGAATGTTCCGGGCGAAAACCTGGTGATCACCTCCTACGGAGACGTGGACCAGCCCATCACCGGAACCTATATGGCCAACCTGTGTTACTGGGAATACGACAAGTGCGATGGGGTTCCCTATAATCCGGAAAATTTCTATGGGACATTTACTGCCACCCGCGACCCCGATCTGGGATCAAGCCTGAATCCCCAGTATGAGATCTATACTCGTCACGGTGTTCGCAGTATCTTTGGCGCGAACTACTACCAGGTTGATGTGGAGCCATGGGTGGATGTGGAAGTAAGGATAACAAATGTTACCGATGACGTGGGTCTGGCTGTTTATACCGATTCGACCTATACCAACGCCATAAGCTGTACCACCGCCACAACCGGCCCGGGGACTTCCGATGAAGTATGCCTGTTTCCCGGCCTGGGCGGAGTGCTGCCTTTTGCCGTGAGCTATAACGGCATTGGCACTGAAGCCGAGTACGATGTGAATGTCATCAGCAAATCCACGCTGACCTTTGGCACTGCGGACCTGCCCCATAACGGCACGGCTTATAACGTGGGAATACAGCTATTCCAAATCACCGGACTCACCGCGGGCCAGACATACACGGTAAACCTTACCAACATCTCCAATGATGTGGACCTGTTTGTGTATGACCTTCCGGACAGAACGAACCTGCTGTGCAGTTCGGAGGGCTTTGCCGACGAAACATGCGATGTCATCGCCCCCGGAAACATGCTTTATGTAGCCGTGGATAACTACTGGGGAGATTCGGGAGATACCTACACCCTGGATGTACAGCAGTACATTCCATCGTACCCGGTGTTGAATTATCCTGCCGAATTCCCCTACGTGAAGAATACTACTGTTGCTTATGGATACTCGGAAGTGTTCCAGGTCAATACTCTCGGGTCCGGGTATTATTACATTAGCCTTACCAATCTCACCGAAGATATTGACCTTTATGTGTATGACGATGCCGGCCTTGTCAACTTGCTTTGCAGTTCGACGACATACAACAACGAATACTGCTGGGTGCTGACAAGCGGCACATCGTTTTATGTTATGTTGGAAAATTGGGGCACCCTTGGCGCACCCTTCACCCTGGATGTCGAACTCTCCCAGTACCATATCGAGGACTTGCCGGTACCCCATGTCACCGAGGACAGCGGGAGGAGAGTATACCGGGTAACAGGCCTGTACCCAGGAGCAGATTACGTGGTGGCTCTGACCGATGTGTCCAATGATGTCAATTTGTCAGTTTACGAAGATCCTGGACTGATCAATTTGATATGTTTCCCCTTCCAAGGGTGGCAAATGGACGAAATATGTCAGATAACCGCCACGGGAGACTCGTTGTATATTGCCGTGGACAATAGCTATGGAACCGCTGGAGACAGCTATACACTCTTTGTCCAACATGACTTTGTTTACCTGGATTCTTTTAATCTGCCCGCAACATTTTCAACCTCGGTGGGCTCCGGGCAATCGGAATATTACTATATATATGGACTTATGTCAGGCTGGAATACCTTTGAGTTATCCAGTATTTCGGGGGATGTGGACTTGTATGTCTACGATGACCCGGCCCTGACACAGTTGGTGTGCCAGTCAAACAACATAGGCCCCACAACAGAAATGTGCCAAGGCAATTTATCTTTTATGGAGGCTTATATAAAGGTGTTGAACAAGGGTGGTATCGGCAATAGTTATACCCTCCATGCCTATTATTAGCGGCCTTAGCTGAGTTGCCCTGACGGGCACTGCGCCCTAGCAGAGTTGCCCTGACGGGCACTGCGCCCTAGCAGAGTTGCCCTGACGGGCACTGCGCCCTAGCTGAGTTGCCCTGACGGGCACTGCGCCCTAGCTGAGTTGCCCTGACGGGCAACTCTGCCCCGCGCAGTGCTGTCGCCACCCCGCCTGTTTCCGTGTCCCCTTCCCGGACAGACGCGTCCATTTGGCGACCAAACTTCTTGATTGCAGGACCACGCGATGACAACCCCGGCGGTTTCCCACTATCTGGCCCTGGCGCTATCCATTCTGATCGGAATCGGGGGGCAGTTGCTGCTCAAGGGTGGCGCATTGCAAAAAAGCGTGGTGTTCATGTTTTCCCCCATGAGCCTCATGGGCCTGGGGGCATATTTCCTGGCGGCCATGTTCTACCTGTACTGCCTCAGGGCCATCCCGGTATCCACCGCCTTCCCCACCGTTTCCATCAGCTATGTGGCCGTGGCCCTGCTCTCCCATTATCTTTGGAAGGAACCCTTCGGGCTGCAACAGGTATTCGCCCTGGTGCTCATCATCGGCGGGGTGATGCTGCTGCATTACAGGGGCTGAAGGCCAATTTGCCTTTTGCGAAAAGGCACTCCGGTTTAGTTTCAAATCTCCAGGACAACAAGCGGGTTTTTCCTGATTGGCAACTTATTTTTTGACAATCAGGTTTGTTTGATAATAGGTGTTACAAGTTACTATGCTGATCCATAAAATATGAACTGAGCAAAAAAAGGACAGGATATGACGCTATAAAGGGAGTAATTTCAACGGGGAAATACCTCGATACTTCCAACAAAGGCTTTTTTTTCAGGTGTTTAACACGGAAAAAGCTAACCACATGCAAAGGAGAGAGGTAATGAAACAGTATCTGTTTAATAAAATTTTACATAGGCGGCTGATATTGATTGCTTTTTTACCGACCCTGCTAGGAGCTTGTGGCGGTGAGGCTGAGAAAACAGAAAATACAACCACCGGTTCTACCTCGGGTTTATTCGAGGATTTTGAGGATAACAACATTTCCGACTGGACTGAATCCATACCCGGCGCACTGACCTACACCTTCGAGGCCGGAGCCACCGGAGCCGGGTCATCGCTGAGAATCTCAGGTAATGCCTCCGTTCATCCCGATGGTATTGAAAAAGTACTCACCAACACAAACCCCACCTACATTAGCTTTCATGTGAAAAATGTCACCACAGCCCTGGCCGGAGGATATTTTTTTCTTACCAATGGCCCCAACCTGGGCATCGATGACGGCATTTACTTCATGATGAAGAATAATGGATTCATGGGGCCCTTTAATAACTGGACGTACGCCTACACCGCCAATACATGGTACTTTGTTGAGTTCAAGAACATCGACTTCGTAAATTTCACCTTTGATTATTACGTGGACGGGGTGCTGCAGAATTCCGCCGTGCCCTTCAGGTATCCGATCTCTAGCTTTACCAATCTATATCTATATAACTATGAGACCACCAGTTCCTGGTTCGATGATATAGATATTCAGTGACCTCATTCCAAATGTAGGACCCGGCCCCTGGCCGGGTCCTCTCATGATACCCCACGAAAAAAATCACCCTGACCCAAAGGAGCGGGTTTTTTTGTTATGCAGCTACCTGGAACCTGCCAGGAGAGAACCCTTCATCTCAAGGCCCCCTGCGGCAAACACCACGCTATGCAAAGAAAGACACACACCCTGTTAACGCTTGTTGCAACTCTGGTTGTGCTGGGAGCCTGCCAGCCCAGGCATCACCGGGAGGCGCAGGCGACCTTGCCAGAAGAAGCCCAGAAGATAAACCAGGAAGGCGACTGCGCTGCCAAGCTGGTGCTCAACGGTATCTGCCGGGGATACGGCCTGAATGAAGACCGGCGCTGAGCCGCCCCTGCGCTTCCCGCCGGGCTGACCCATCAAAGCAGTTCGGATATGGCGCTTTTCAATAAGATACCCTCATCCCCCGCCTTCTCCCCCAAGAGGGTCAAGGAGCCTACTGATGCCTTTGGCGTTTCCCTCTCCTGCTTGCGGGAGAGGGGTGCCCCGCCAGGGGTGGGGTGAGGGGCGGTTGGGCCTAGCATACATAGTTGATATAGCTTCTGTTTTTGAGTATGCGGAAAACACTGATTAAAGGCCGCCTTTATGACTTTCAAGCTCTTGAATACTTTTCAAGGAAACAATAGGCGAATATCCAGGCAGTCTCTTATCAAGTGATACTAAAACCTGGGACAGGTCCCACAGGTGGGGAAGCGAGTTGTTTCCTTTCTTGGGGAAGTATCCCCGCCCTGTGTTTTTGACCAGCTTTTGACCAGTTTTCTAAACCCCGTTGAATCAAGCCAATCCATTGATTTCAAGCGCGTCCGGCAGGACTCGAACCTGCGACACCCGGCTTCGAAGGCCGGTGCTCTATCCGGCTGAGCTACGGACGCTATAAGACACCGGGTATCATGATAGGTTGGACGGGGGCCAATAGGCAATATGCAGGTCGTGCCCGGGCCGCTCTCAATTCCCGGCGGGTGACCGGGGCTCCCACTGCACCCACTCATCCAACAGGGGGAAGTACAGCCCCAGGCGAACCTCCCGGATATCCGGCTCCAGCAGGCGAAAGGCGGCGGCGTAGCGCTCCAACTGGGGCCTGTAGCGCTCCTGCTCGCTTTTCAGGAAGGTTTCCAGGTCTCCGCCCAGGTGGGCCGAGGTCTTGTAGTCGATGATCCAGCGCACCCCATCCTCGTCCACGAATGTCCGGTCGATCACCAGGTGCCTGGGCTGGCCGTCGATCACGGCCGCCAGGGCGAACTCGCTGCGCGCCCCGGGCCTGTGAGCCAGGATCCAGCGCCCCCTCTGGCCATCCAGGGCAAAGGTCAAGGCCCGCCCCACCCTGTCCAGCGCATCTTCCAGCTGTGCTTCCGGGGTCCCCAGGGCCGCCAGGGCGCGGCGGTTTGATTCGCGCAGGCCCCGGGCGTAGCCGGGCGTCCAGCGTTCCAGTCCTTCTTGGGCCGCACACTGCAGCAGGCTGTGCACCAGCGTTCCCACATGGCGGGCCACCTCG
>JAOUPZ010000198.1 GCA_029879595.1 Deltaproteobacteria bacterium
CTGCCTGTGCTGCTGCCTGTGCTGCTGCCTGTGCTGCTGCCTGTGCTGCTGGCCGGCTGCGGAGGCGGAGACACCACGGAGCGAACGGAAGGCTCGGGAACAAAATTCAGCATCATCAACACACCCGCCACGGACGCCCAGACGGGTTTTGAATACGCATTTGTCCCCCAGCTGCCGGAAGGCGCGGCCTCGGACGGACTGGAGTTTTCCATCCGGGGACTGCCAACCTGGGCCAGCTTCGATCCGGCCACCGGGGTCCTGCGGGGCACCCCGCCGGACGGTGCTGCAGGCGTGGCAAGCGGCCTGGAGATCACGGCCACCAGCGGGACCCGGCGGGCTTCCACCGGCAGCTTCTCCATTGAAGTGGAGGATGTCACGCCCCCGGCGGCGGTAAGCCGCTTCATGGTGAACATCGGACACCGGCGGAACGACCTGACCTGGAACAATCCGGAAGCACAGGACTTCGGCGGAGTGGTGGTGCGATATTCCACCGAGGGCTATCCGGCCACCGAAGAAGACGGCGAGGAACTGTATCGGGGACGGGGGAATGCCGTGACCCACGATGAGCTGACCAACGGCCGGCGCTATTACTATTCCGCATTCACTCATGACACCACCGGGCCCCGGGCCAACCACTCGCCGGCCGGTTACGCCACGGGCGTGCCGGGCAGGGCGCCCACCTCCACCAGCGCCCTGATAACGACCGATGAGGACACCCGCAGCCCCGGAATCCGGCCCTTTGTAACCGATCCCGACGAGTACGACTCCCACCGGTTCGAGCTGACCTCCACCCTGACCCCGCAAAAAGGTGAGGCCCAGGTCTGGAACAACCTGCTGGTCTACACCCCCCAGGCGGAAGTAAGCGGGCCGGATTTCTTCAGCTTCAGGGCCCTGGACTCCAGCGGGCTCTGGGTGGAAGGCACGGCAGCGGTAGCCATCCATCCAGTCAACGATCCCCCCGTCATCGAGGGCACGCCTCCGGGGGAGGTCAACTCCGGCCAGCCGTTCTTCTTCACACCAAGCGCCTCCGACGCGGATATTCCCTACGGGGACACCCTGCGGTTTTCCATCGTGGGCAAGCCCCCCTGGGCGGCCTTCGACGAGCGGACAGGGACCCTGGCGGGTCTGCCAGACGGCAGCGGCCTCAATGACCCGGAAGTGCACGAGGGCATCGGCATAATCGCCATCGACAACCAGGGGGCCACCGCCCTGCTGGGTCCGTTTGCCATTCTGGTGAATGATATTTCCGCCCCCGACCGGGTGGCCCGTCCGGTTATCAAGGCAGACCAGGGACGCGTTTCCATTGGCTGGGACAATCCACCGCAGGCGGATTTTTCCCGGCTGCTGGTGTTGCGCAGACAGGGCGTCCAGCCCTCCGGACCCACGGACCCCCTGGCCACCATACTGGACATCAGGGGAGCGCGCACCGCGCCCGGCTCCTTCGGAGCGGCCCTGGTGGATTACGGCGTACTGGCCGGCCTGACGTATCATTACGGCCTGTTCGCCCTGGACGAGGCCCGCAACTCCTCGGCGGTGTACCTTTCAGCACGGCCCCACGGCTGGCTGGGCGTCTCTGCCGGACGGGGCTTTACCGTGGCCCTGTATTCCGATGGCAGCCTGTGGGCCTGGGGCGCCAACGACGCCGGACAGCTGGCCACCGGAACCACGGTTAAAAGCCAGAACCCCCTGAGAATCGGCTCCGAGTCCGGCTGGGTGACCGCGCGCACCGGTGACGGATTCGCCCTGGGGATGAAAAGGAACGGAACCCTGTGGGCCTGGGGCAGCTGGGGCGATACCCGCAGCATTCTCCCGGTGAAGGTGGATGACTCAGCCGACTGGGCGGCCCTGGATGTGGGAGCGCGACATGCCCTGGCCCTGAGGACCGACGGCAGCCTGTGGGCCTGGGGAGACAACTCCTCCGGGCAGTTGGGGCTGGGGGACAGAACTTCCAGCGAGTGGCCGCAAATGGTGGGCTTTGACCGGGACTGGGTAGCCGTCTCCGCAGGCGGTTCGCACAGCCTGGCCCTGAAAACCGACGGCAGCGTCTGGACCTGGGGCAGCAACAGCCACGGACAGCTGGGCCGCCCCGCCACTGCGGAATGCGATGGAATCCCCTGCGGCCTGGAGCCCGGACTCCAGAATGAACCCGGCCCCTGGAAGTATATTTCCGCCGGACATGTGCACACCCTGGCCCTGAAGAACGATGGCGGACTGTGGGCCTGGGGCAGCAACGGCGGGGGAGCGCTGGGCCTGGACGACCGGGAACGCTCCGAGATTCCGCTGAGGATCGGCGAGGCCCGGGACTGGGCGCTGGTGGACGCGGGATATTTTCACAACCTGGCCCTGAAAAACGGAGGGGATCTGTGGGCCTGGGGCCTGGGGGACTCCGGTCAGCAGGGCGACGGCATGATGGCAGACCGCCCCCGCCCGCACAGGGTGGGCTGGGCCAGAGACTGGGCGGACATATCAGCCGGACGGAACTTCTCCGCCGGAATAAGGGCCAACGGGACTCTCTGGGCCTGGGGCCTTAACCGGCAGGGCGAACTGGGTGACGGCACCGTCATGGACAGCACAGTGCCCCGCCGGATCGGTCCGGCGCAGGGCTGGCAGGCCGCCTCGGCGGGTTCCAGGGACTTCGCCGGCATCAAGGACGACGGGACCCTGTGGACATGGGGAGCCAACCAGGCCGGGCAGGCCGCACGGCGGCCGGCCGGATCGCCAGCCGACCCTGGGCCTGTAAGCGCCGGGGCCAACTGGGCTCTGGTGGAAATGGGGCAGCTGCACGCACTGGCCATTGATGGCGACCGGAAGCTCTGGTCATGGGGACTCAACGACTGGGGGCAGGCCGGTACCCAGCCCCGCGGCGGCTGCACCATTGAAGGGATGCCGGTGGACTGCAACCGTGAGCTGACCCTGGTGGGCAACTCCACTGACTGGGTGGACATGGCAGCCGGCCACAGCCACTCCCTGGCCCTGAGGGCCGACGGCAGCCTGTGGGCCTGGGGACGCAACGACCGGGGCCAGCTGGGACTGGGAGACCGGGAGTTCCGTCCCGGACCGGTGCCCCTGGACAACGATATGCGCTGGCTGGCCGTCTCGGCGGGCATGATGCACTCGGTGGCGCTGCGCGATGATGGCAGCCTGTGGGCCTGGGGATACAACGCCTTTGGAAATCTGGGCACGGGTGACACCATTGAAACGGACTTCCCGGTCCAGGCCGGTCTGGACACGGACTGGCTGGTCGTCTCCGCGGGTGATCACTTCAATGCCGCCCTCAAGACCGACGGCAGCCTGTGGACCTGGGGCCTCAACCACTCCGGACAGCTGGGCCGGGAAGCAGCGGCAAACTGCGCGGACCCCGGGCAGGGAGTTTCCTACCCCTGCGACCCAGCACCTGGCCGGGTGGGCGGCAATTCGGACTGGGCCGATGTGGCCGCGGGCGACTGGCATGCGATAGCCGTCAGGACCGACGGCAGCCTGTGGGCCTGGGGACTTAACACCGCAGGGCAACTGGGCCTGGGAGATACCGACAACAGGAGCGAGCCGGTACGGATCGGAACCAGAACCGGCTGGGGGCTGGTCACCGCCGGAGGAGGATTCTCCATGGCCATCAACCTGGATGGCACCATCTGGGGCTGGGGATACAACGCTCAGGGGCAACTGGGAGACGGCACCTCGCTGGATCTGTACGACCCGGACAAGGTGCAACATTAATATTGCGCAGCACTAAACCCCATCTTTAAAAAAATCTGCGGAATATTTATCCCCACCCCCGGCAGGGGCCGTGGCCCCCGCGCCTGAATTCAGGGCCGGCATTATATGGCTATCAGTTATAATCCCCCTACCGGGATGAAGGGGCTCACCAACATTTTCCGGGGGGTGCCGGTCTTCAGCGCCCACCGGCCCGGCGGGGAGGAACCGCACGCCACAGCAGCAGCGCCAGCAACGCCAGGGCCACATAGACGGCGGTGAACACCCAGGGGGGAAAGTCATAATAGAGCACGCTGCGGGCCATGCGGCCCATGAAGCTGCCCTCACCCCGGCCCAGCAGCTGATACTCCAGCCAGGTCAGGGGGCAGGTGACACCGATCAACGCCTCCAGGGCCACGAATCCAATGGCCAGCAGGTGCAACACCCTGAAGCCCCGGCCGCGCACCCACTCCCAGTTCCGCCAGGCCCCCAGGGGCACGCTGACAAAGCCCAGGATCACAAAGAACACGAACCCCAGATGCAGCCACACCACCAGATCGGCCAGTATTTCGTTCATGGGGCTCCTGCCGTGAAACCATTGCCGAAAAATCCCTGCCGGGGGCCTGCGGCCCGCAAGGCGGCCCAACCGCTCAGATCGCGTTCAGGGCCTGTTCCAGGTCCGAGATTATGTCACCGGAGTGTTCTATCCCCACCGACAGCCGGATCAGATCCTCGGTCACGCCGGCCTCCTCCTGCTCGTGCTTCCAAAAGGAAGCATAGATGGTAGAGGCCGGATGCAGGGCCAGCGTGCGGGTATCCCCGAGATTGGTGACCCGCTGCACCAGCTCCAGCGCATCCAGAAAGCGGAAGCAGGCCGCCTTGTCCGCCAGCCGGAACGACAGCAGGCTTCCCGGCAGGGCGTACTGCGCACGGCACAGCTCGTATGAAGGACTGCCCGGCAGCCCGGGATAGTTGACCTGCCGCACCTGAGGCCGGGACTCCAGGAACCGGGCAATCTCCAGCGAAGTGGCGCACTGGCGCTCCAGGCGCAGGCCCAGGCTCTCCATGCCCACCATCATCAGAAAGGCGTTCATGGGGGAAAGGCTGGCCCCGCAGTCGAACAGCAGGCGCTTCCTGAGCCTGGCCAGATAGGCCTTTTCGCCTTCCGGACGCAGTTCGGCGAAGCTGAGCCTGCGGTTGCCCACCCAGTCCATCCTCCCCGTATCCAGCACCAGGCCCCCGATTACCGAAGCCGCCCCCGCCAGGTACTTGGAGGCGGAGAACACGGCCACGTCGGCAGGCACCTGTTCCGGGTTGAACAGGTACGGGGTTAGCAGCGTCGCATCCAGCACCAGGGCCAGCCCGTGGGAATCGCAGAACTTCCGCCAGGCATGGATATCCGGCACGCTCATGGATGGATTGGCGATGGCTTCCAGGAACACCGCGCGGGTGGCCGGGCCCACCAGGGATTCCGCCGCAGCCGGATCGGACGGGTCGACCAGGTGCACCTTGACTCCCAGATCGGCCAGGGTTTTGGTGAACAGGGTATAGGTTCCCCCGAACAGCAGGCGCGAGGCGATCAGCTCATCACCGGATTTTGCCAGCGCCAGCAGGGACATCGCTATGGCGGCGGCCCCGGATGACATGGCCACGGCCCCCCGGGCACCGCAGGCCTGGGTCACGCGTTTTTCCAGGTCACCGACCGTGGGGTTGGCCAGCCGGGAATAGACCATGCCCTCGCGCCGGCCGGAGAAAACCTCCTCCATTTCCCCGGCGGTTTCATAGGCGAACGCTGAAGAATACACCACCGGGGGCAGAGTGGCCCCATCCGGCCAGCTTTCCCTTTCGGTTCCGTGTACCAGCCGGGTGTCGATATGCCTCCCGGGGGACTGCTTGTTTTTCGGCTTTGGCATGGCGCCCTCCTTGAGGGTTTTATGGAGTGTACACCGGGCTCCTGATCACTATAACGACTCGCTTAAAAGCTATTAAAGCATCATATAACCATACGGTGATATGTATGTCCAGAAAAAATTTCAGCGGCGACCGCACCCGGCATGAAAATCCACTGCATGGAAAAGCACCGCTCCGGCAGACCGGATGGAAACCAACCCGAAATATGACAGAAATTGGCGGAGCACCCGCCCCTCAGGTCAGTACAGCCAGGATAGTCCCAGGTTGTAGAACACCCCCCCCATCTCCAGGGTCCCCGAGCCCACCGGGGTCTTAACCTGCGCCGTGGCCTTGGTATAGCCACCCTCGAACAAGACACCGAACCTCCCCAGCAGGGACCGGAAGCCGGTCCGGAAGGTATACACCTCGGGA
>JAOUPZ010000199.1 GCA_029879595.1 Deltaproteobacteria bacterium
CAGGTCCAGTATCCGGGCGATTTCCTCCGGGGTGGGCTCGCGTCCCAGTTCCTGCACCAGCTGCCGGGAGGTCCGCAGAAGCTTGTTCATGGTCTCGATCATATGCACGGGCACGCGGATCGTCCGGCCCTGGTCGGCAATGGCGCGGGTGATGGCCTGGCGGATCCACCAGGTGGCGTAGGTGGAAAACTTGTAGCCCCGGCGGTATTCGAACTTGTCCACCGCCTTCATCAGGCCGATATTGCCCTCCTGGATTAGATCCAGGAACTGCAGTCCGCGGTTGGTGTATTTCTTGGCGATGCTGATGACCAGCCGCAGGTTGGCCTCGGTGAGCTGGCTCTTGGCCCGCTTGACCTTGCGCTCGGAGGCCACCAGCTGGTTTATCTCCTTTTCAAACTCCCCCTGGGTCACTTCGGTCTGTTCGATCAGCTTTGTGATCCGGTTTTCCCCCATGCGGACCTTTTCCAGGAACCTTCTGGCAACGCGGGGGGCGTAGCCGGATATCTTCACGATCTCCCGGCTGATATCCTCCCCCTTGGCTTCGTTGGGCGCCGCCATCCACTTCGTCAGAAGCGTTTCAATCTTGTCGGCGTCTCCTCCCAGTTCCTTGCGGTGCCTTTCCAGCTGCCGCAGGGTCTGGTTGACCTTGCCCCTGTGCTGAAGCATCACATTGCACATGGCATCGATCTGCCGGGAGTTGAAGTTGATGTTCTTGATGGCCTCGGCGATGTTCAACCGGGCTTTTTTGTCTTTTTCCAGGTCCTTGGCCCCGGGCTTTTTCTTGGCTTTTATCTTTTCCAGGATATCCCAGGATAATTCCACGGTGCTCAGGCTTTCCAGGACCTTGTCCACGGCCTGTCCTTCCTCCTCGATAACATTGTCGTCCTCATCCATGCCGGAGATGATTTCATGGACCTTTATCTTGCCGATGCGGAGTTTGGCTCCCTGGACCAGCAGGTAGAAAGCCACCAGGGGGGAGCGGGCCAGCACCTCGATCATCTCCCGCTGTCCTTCTTCGATGCGTTTGGAGATCTCCACTTCTTCTTCGCGGGTCAGCAGCTTGATGTAGCCCATTTCCCTCAGGTACATGCGCACCGGGTCATCTGTGCGCGTGTCCAGCGAGGCTTCCAGGTCCAGTTCCTCGCTCTCCTCGTCATCGCTGGACGATGAGGATGCTGCGGCGGAGGACCCGGTGGAAACAGACTTGGAAAGGTTTACATTCTTGCTGCCGTCCATTACGTCTATACCCATTTCGGCCAGCACCAGGAAAATCTCGTCGAGTTTTTCCGGGGAGGCTTCGCCGTTGGGCAGAATGTCGTTGATTTCGTCCAGGGTGAGAAAACCCTTGTCCTTGCCCTGTGAGATGAGCTGCTTGGTGATCTTGTTGGAATCGTTTTCCTCGGCGGAAGCCTGCGGCTTGGGCTCACTGCCGTTATCCGTGTTCTGGGCCACAGATGGCTGGTCAACTGAGGTCTTGTCAACTGGGGCCTTGTCAACTGGGGCCTTGTCAACTGGGGCCTGTTCCGCCCGTGCTGATACCTTTTTGGCCTCCGCCCCGGTTTTTTCGGCGGGCGTTTTCTTGGCGGCGCTCTTTTCAGCGGGCTTCTTCTGGGCGTCCGCCTTGTCTGTTGCCTTGTCTGTCACCTTGGCTGCCGACTTGGGCACAGTTTTGGGAGCTTCCTTGGCAGCCGTTTTGGGTGCCGTTTTGGAAGGAGATGCCGCCGCGGTCTTTTCCGGGTTCTTTTCGGCGCTCTTTACCGCCTTGGGGGCTTCCTTGACTTCCTTTTTGGCAGCGGGAGCCGCTTTCTTGCCGACTGCGTCGCGGGAGCCGGACTTTTCTGCGGCAACGGATTTGGTTTTTCCGGATTCCCGGGCAGGGTTCTTGGCGCTGGCTTTTTGATCTTTCTTGTCAGTGGAGGCGGATTTCATCTTGTATCAGTTACCATAGGTAGAAGGTGTTGACCTGCTTTTCCCCGGCGAAAACCGGCTTGGTGCACCGTTTCTGCTTTTATTCCCGCCCGGGAAAAACCCGGAAAATATCTCCCGTGTGAACGGCCCGTTTCTGTTACAGTCTGACCCGGTCTGACCCGGTCTGTCCCAGCGCCGCCCGTCCCAGGAGCCCGCACCGGAAGGAAAGGTATTTCCCGGTGCTTTTCCCTTGGTTTTTTCCTTTTTAATACTCAGGCCAGCCTGGTAAAGGTCAATGCTGCTGTGGTTTGGTCCGGCCGTTCCCACCGGTGCGGCCAAAGGTGTGGCCACTAAAACTCAAACCCTGCCAGGTCGGCAATGTGCCCCGAAAATAAATGTTCAGGCCTGGGGGCTGCTCCATATTCGGGTTGGGGGCGCCGCTTTTTGTCGCTCCCGAAGCTTCCCGCCAGACTGTATTCCGTATCTGCTGTCTGCTGTTCTGGTATTGTCTGCCGTTCAGAATGTTCATATCCCAGGCAAGGTGTTCGGTTTTGGCTTTCCTGGTTGCTCTCGCGGCGCTGCGTCTGTATTTACGGCCGACCGGTCATTGTTTTTTTAGGCCGCCCCTGTTGGCGCAAATTTGCGGAGCAATCCTCATCCTACCAAAGGATGCAACGGATGACAAGGGTTTCAGGTCCTGTTTTTTCTAATGATTTCCCCCTGCCAGCAAACCGATTCGGAGCGCGCTGCTCACCCCCGAGAGCTGCCTGCCTGTCTTCAGGGAGCCAGTTCCCGGGCCAGGGCCCCGGCGTTGCGCGCGGCCAGGGCGAAGATGGTCACCTGGGGGTTTACTCCCAGCCCGGTGGGAAAGACCGAGGCGTCCATGATGTACAGGTTTTGCAGCTGGTGGTGCCGGCCCTGCTCGTTCACCACGCCTGTCCGGGGTTCGCTCCCCATGGCACAGCCCCCCATGACATGGGCGGAGAACACCCCCAGGGCCGGAGTGCTGCGGGCCAGGTTGCCGATGGCCCGGCGGAGGTCTTCAGGGGATGATCCCATCCGGGCGTCCATGTGTGCTGGTATGACCCCGACGGCTCCCGCGGCGAACTGTATCCGGGCCATGGACTCAAGGCTGCGCAGCATTCCCTCCATCAGATAAGGCGTGACGGGGTAGTCCAGCAGGGGCGAGCCGTCATCGCGCAGGCGCACCTGACCGCCGGGGCTCTGCTCGTGGAACCCGTCCCGCATGAGCGCGATCATCACCTGCAGACTCCGGAAGCCCCCGGCCAGCCGCCGGAAATCCCCGCGGGGGAAGTACATCCCGCTGAGCACCAGTGCGGGAAGCACCGGCGGAGTCTCCAGCTTGTAGCCCGGCGCTGTGTTCTCCCCGGGCTCCGCGGGCCAGAGAAACTCATCGGAATACACCGACTGGGGGACCCCCCGAAAGGAGTCTGTCTCGCCGGGCATCAGGGCCACCGAGGCGCTTACCGGATGCAGCATGGTGCGCCGGCCCAGCAGTTGGTGGGGGTCGGGCACCGCTGAGCGTAACAGCAGCGCCGGGGTATTGATCCCTCCGGCGGCGGCCACTACGGCCCGGCTGTTCACCACAACCCGGCGTCCGGTGGGCCGGGAGCCCGAATCGTCCAGGGCCGTGCCCAGCACGCCCCGCACCCGGTCGCCGGAAACCAGCAGCCGTTCGGCCCTCACCCGGCTGGCCAGCACCGCGCCCTGTTTCAGGGCCTGGGGGATTGCGGCCACCAGGGTGCTCTGCTTGGCGTCTATGGGGCACCCCAGCCCGCAGAACCCCAGGCTGGCGCAGCCCCTGACATTGCGGCTCATGACGGCGTGGTGCCAGCCCAGGGCCTGAGCGCCCCGGGCCAGGGCCGCGTTGTTGGAGTTGGGCGGCAGCGCCCAGGGCTGGATGTTCATCAGCCGCTCCACGTTCTCAAACCAGGGCGACAGGTCTTCCTCGCCCAGCCCCTTCAGGCCATGGGCCTCCCGCCAGTGCTCCAGCGTCCGGCGGGGGGTGCGGAAGCTGGCGGTCCAGTTTACGGTGGTTCCGCCTCCCACGCCCCGCCCCTGCAGGATGGTCACCCCGCCGTCGGCGGTTTTGCGGGCGGCCCCCTCAAAGTACATGTCGGCATAGGTTTCCCCTTCCCGCAAAGTGAAATCCGCCGCCATCCTGTACGGCCCTTCCTCCAGCATGACCACCCGCAGGCCGGCCCCGGAGAGAATCTGCGCGACCATTCCGCCGCCCGCCCCCGTTCCCACCACGACGACATCGGCCTCCAGTTCCAGATCCCGCTCCAGGCGTGATCCGTTATGGAGTTCCGGCTTGAATGCGGGGCTGTCCGAATTCAGGCTCATGGCGTCTCCCAGGGCCGGCTGGGGCGGGCTATCTGCGGGCCGGGATCATACCCCAGCAGGGGCCAGGCCTCCTCTGAGCCCAGCCAGCCGCCCGTGATCAGCTGATGCAGGCCCTGAAAGATGCGCCGCTTGAGCTCTATGTTGCTGGTGCGGAGCCGGTCCAGGGACTGCCAGGCCTCCTCCCGCGGGGCCTGGTCCCAGGGCGTCCACTGGCCGGTCAGCACCAGCCGTCCCGGGGAGGAGTTCATCAGGGTGAACATCTGCCGCACCTCGGCCCGGTAGGCCGGGGAAAATCCGTTCAGCAGGCGGTCCACTCCCCGCACGGCGGCCTTCAGGTGGGTTTCCAGCAGGGCGGGTTCCGGGGGCAGGAGACCGTCCAGGAAGACAGGAGCCAGGGCCCTGATCAGGCCGGCTTCGTCCGGGGTCAGAACGCTCAGTTCGGGGCGGGTATCCCGGCCGGTATGACGCCGGGGGGTGCATCTGGTGGCCAGCAGGGGGGCCAGGGCCAGCAGGGCCAGGGCCAGGGCCTGCCTCCTGGTCAGCCGCCAGCCGGGACGGCCGGGGGGCGGATCGTCCGTCTGGTTTCCATCGGAGGCGTTCATTTGGGGCCCATGCGCAAGGCTCCATCCAGCCGGATCACCGATCCGTTGAGCATCCGGTTGCCGATGACCTCGGCCACCAGGCGCGCAAATTCCACCGGACGTCCCAGGCGTTGCGGAAAGGGTATCTGGCCGGCCAGCGACTCCTTGGCCTCATCGGAGATGGAATCCATCATGGGGGTGTTGAACAGCCCCGGGGCGATGGTCATGACCCGGATGCCCAGGGGCGAGAACTCCCGGGCCAGGGGCAGGGTCAGGCTGTCCACGCCTCCCTTGGAGGCCGCGTAGGCCGCCTGTCCCACCTGTCCTTCCCGGGCGGCGATGGAGGAGGTCATGATCACCACGCCCCGCTCCCCGTCACCCTCGCGGGCGTTTATCATCATGGCCTCTGCCGCCAGGCGCACCGCGTTGAAGCACCCCACCAGGTTCACCTGGATGGTTTCGGCAAAAAGCTCCAGGGGCATGATTCCGTCGCGGCCCAGCACCCGCTTGGCCGGGGCGATTCCCGCGCAGCATACGGCTATATGCAGCGCCTCGAATTTCTCCACGGCCAGGCGCACAGCCTTGGACATGGATTCCTCCTCGGCCACATCGGCGGGAACGAATAGAATGCGCTCCGCCAGGGCCTCCTGCAGGGCATGGCCGCGCTTGGCGGAGCGGTCCACCACCACCACGTTGGCTCCCAGGGAATGCAGATGCCGGGTTACAGCCTCTCCCAGTCCTGAGGCGCCACCGGTTATGAATGCGGTACGATTTTCGATCTGCATGGGCTTTCCTCCCGGAAACGGTCGTTCTTTCGGGTCTCTGTCGGGTCCTCCGCCGGTGCGGAGGCTGTGCCTAAATATAACGTATCAAACCCGGTGCGGGATGCCAAAGCCCTGCGAGATGGCAGAAAAAAAACCGGACAACAAACTTCCGGGGGGGTGCCGCACATTCGGCCGGCCCGGGGAAAGGCAGCCCCGGGAGGCTTGATGGGGAGTCGGAAGACCGGCTGGCTGCGAAAATTGAATTTTGCTTTTGCTCCGGTGCCGGCATTTTTTTGAAAAAAATAAAAAGCGTGTTATCATGAAG
>JAOUPZ010000012.1 GCA_029879595.1 Deltaproteobacteria bacterium
GCTGCCAATACCTGCCCTGCCGTGGGTGCCTGCCCTGCCGTGGGTGCCTGCCCTGCCGTGGGTGCCTGCCCTGCCGGGGGTGCCTGCCCTGCCGGGGGTGCCTGCCCTGCCGGGGAGGCCAGCGGCCCTCCGCCGGTTGCCGCCGGTCCTTCTGCTGGCTGCCGGGGTTTATCGGGCTTATTGTCTTCCAGGTTTTCCAGACTGCCGAAGGTGTCTCTGATCCAGTTGTTGATGTTGTTTTCCAGGGGGATGATGTAGCTGGTTTCCACATTGCGAAGCATGTCCGGCAGAGTCTTTACCAGCTTGTTGACCTCCAGGGTTACCCGGGGCAGGAAGTAGGCCCCGCTCAGGGTGATTATTCCCAGCAGCAGCGTGTAGACCAGCAGGATGGCCGTTCCCCGGTTCAAGTGCCGGCCCTTTAGGCTGAGTCTGGTCATCCAGGAGATCAATGGTGCCAGGAGATAGGCAAAGAAAACGGCCAGGGCGAAGGGCAGCAATACCTCGAAAAACAGGGCCACCGCCAGCACAGTGGTGCAGGCCAGTGCGGCCAGCAGCAACAGACGCGGGTTGAAGGCAAACCTTTTGGAAAACAGAGATAACAAGACCTACCTCGGTGTTGGTTTATAGCCCCGGAGATGAGTCTACCGGGTTGAACGGGGCAGGGCCATCGCGATTGCGGCTACCCCCGCCGCCAGCACTCCCGCCATCCAGTAGGGCGCATGGGGCGATACCCGTCCATAGAGCAGCATGGCCAACAGGGGCCCCATGATCCGCGCCAGGCTGCTGATCGACTGCCCCAGGCTGAGCACCTGTCCCTGCCGGTGGGCCTCTGACTGATGGGATACCAGCGCCAGTACCGAGGGCTGTACCGAGCCGAATCCGAAGCCCAGCAGCCCCAGGGGCAGCAGCATCTCCACACCGTTGCCGGCCAGGGGAATGCCGGCCAGCCCCAGCCCCATGACCAGCGAACCCACCTTGACGGAGTTCTGTTCGCCGAAGCGCCGCACCATCATGCGGGTTATCAGCCCCTGCATCAAAACGACAATGACTCCCAGATAGGAAAAAATCAAGCCGATCTGGGCCGGGGATAGCCCCAGGTGCTGGCGTGAAAGCAGGGAAAATGATGATTCAAACTGGCTGAAGGAAATGGTTACCAGGAAGGCGCAGGCGATCAGCCAGATCAGCACCGGCTTTTCCCGCAGCACGGCGAAGCGGCTCTGGGAATTCTGCCGGCGCGCCAGGGTCTGGTCTTCCCTGGAGAGGGATTCCCTGAGGAAGAACAGCGCCCAGGCCAGGTTGCCGATGCTCACGGCGGCGGCGGCGAAGCCCACCATGCCCAGTCCCTGGGCCGTGTTCACGCCCCCCCGGGTGAACAGCGCCCCCATGGATGGCCCCAGCACGAAGCCCAGCCCGATGGCCGCTCCCACCATGCCCATGCCCTGGGCCCGCCGTTCACGGGTGGTGAGGTCCGCCACACAGGCCTGGGCGGTGCTGACGTTGGCTCCGACCACACCGGCCATCACCCGGGAGATGAACAGCAGCGCCAGGCCCATGCTGCCGGCCCCGGGAAACCTTCCGGCCAGCGCGTAGAACAGATATGAGATCACCGAGCCGGATATACCCACCAGGATGATAGGCCGTCGCCCGATGCGATCCGAGAGCCTGCCCCACAGAGGATTGAGGAGAAACTGCATGAGCGGGTGTACGCTTAGCACCATCCCGATGAACAACGGTCCGCCGCCAAGCGCTTCTGCGTAGAGGGGGATCACCGGCAGCACCAGGCCGAACCCCACCAGATCCAGGAACACCACCAGGAACAGTGACCGCATGCTGGATTTGGCTGATGTCATGAAATTCCGTGTAAAGCGGCCCCCGGCCGGATAATGTCTTTGCTCAAGGCCCCCCAGCGCCACTAGGTCCCCATAGGCCCCATAAGCTCCCGGTGTTCACAGATGCCCCCTGAAATCCAGGCCTTCTGTAAAGCACTCATTGTTTCAGTTTTGCCGGGAAATAAAAAGGAAACAGCCCGATTCTTTTTCCGGTTTTCTCCGACGTTCAGCCCTTCCCGGTTGCCGGAATGCCGTAGCCCCCTCCGCCGGGGGTTTGGATTATGATCCTGTCTCCCGCCTTTACGGGCACCTGGTTGCGGCTGCCCAGATATATCTCCTGACCATTGCTTCTGAGCAGCAGGTTGACCCCCCGGGCACCCGGCTGGCCCCCGGCCAGGCCATAGGGGGCAAAGACCCGCCGCTCCGAGACTATCGCGCAGGTCATCTCCCTGAGCAGTTCCAGCTCGCGGATCACGCCGTCCCCTCCCTTGAACAGTCCCGCCCCCCCGCTGCCGGTGCGGATGGCGAAGCGGCGCACCAGCACCGGGTAGCGCCGTTCCAGCACCTCGGCGTCGGTGATGCGGGTGTTGGACATATGGGCATGCACCCCGTGCTTGCCATGCCAGTCCGGCCCGGCCCCGCTGCCCCCGCCGATGGTCTCGTAGTAGCCAAAGGTGTCATCGCCGAAGGTCAGGTTGTTCATGGTGCCCTGAGCCCCGGCCACTGCGCCGAAAGCCTTGAGCAGCACATCGGTGATGCGGCTGGATGTTTCCACGTTGCCCGCCACCACCGCGGCCTCCGGCGAGGGGGAAAGCATGGAGGGGTGGGGGATGTCCACGGTGACCGGGGTCATGAATCCGCCGTTGAGGGGAATGTCCTCATCGATAAGGGTGCGCAGCACATAAATAATAACCGATGAGACCACCGCCGGGGGCACGTTGTGGTTGCCCCACACCTGGGGGCCGGTGCCCCGGAAGTCCAGGTGCAGGGTCCCGTGCTGTTCATCCAGGCTGATGGCGCAGGCGATGGGGTTGCCGTCGTCCATGTGTTCAACCGCCCTCAGCACCAGGGAGTTTTCGTCCGTGCCGCCAGCCGGTCTGCCAGCCATGTTGTGCTCCATGTTGTGCGCCATGTTGCGCACCATATCGCGAACTGCCTTTTCCGCGTTGCGCTGGATATGTTCCATGTAGGCCCGCACCATCTCCAGCCCGTGGCGGGTCACCATCTCCCGCAGCAGTTCCACGCCCTTGTTGTTGGCAGCCACCTGCGCCTTGAGGTCGTACAGGTTGTCATCCAGGCGGCGGGTGCCCCAGCGGGGGGCGGGGGTGTCCTCCATCAGCAGCAGCCGGGATATGCCCCCGGTCTGAAAGCGCCCGTTCTCCACCAGCTTGAAGCTGGTGATCAGCGCGCCCTCCTCGGCCAGGGTATGGGAAAAGGGGGGAATGCTGCCGGGGGTGATGCCGCCAATTTCGGCATGGTGGCCCCGGCTGGCCACGAAGAACAGCGGCGTTTCCCCGTTCATGACAGGGGTGATCACGGTGATGTCCGGCAGGTGCGAGCCGCCGGCGTGGGGGTCGTTGCTCACCAGCACATCCCCGTCCTTGAGGGAGTCCCCCTGCAGGCGCATCTGCTCGCGGACGGCCTGGCTCATCGCCCCCAGGTGCACCGGGATATGGGGGGCGTTGGCCACCAGGGCACCGGCTGAATCGAAGATGGCGCAGGAGAAATCCAGCCGCTCCTTGATATTGGTGGAAACGGCCGTGCGCTGCAGGGTGCGCCCCATCTGCTCGGCGATGGACATGAACAGGTTGTTGAAAATGCTGAGCTGCACCGGGTCGGCGGGGATGTCTCCGCTGTTCCCCGTATCCGGGGCGATATTTTCCGCCGCGGGCTCTTGCAGGGTGATTTGCAGATCACCGTGCTCCGTCATGACACCCCGGCAGTAAGGCTCGATAACGATGGTGCCGCCATCCTGGATGATCAGCGCCGGCCCTTGCACCACATGGCCCGCCAGCAGGTCGTCCCAGGAGTACACAGCCGTTTCGCGCCAGCCCCCCGCAAAGTAGGCGCGTGTGTGCTCCAGGGGGCGCGGCGGTCCGGCGGCCGGCTCCACAGGCAGCCTTTTCAGCCCCGGGGAACCGCCCACGGCGCGTACCCGCAGGTCGTCCATCAGCACCGGGGCTCCGGTCTCGAATCCGTATTCCTGGAGGTGTGTTTCGCGAAAGGCCCGCTGGTAGTCGCCGTCCGCCGGGCAGGGAACCATGATGGTGGTCACCGAGCCCTCATAGCGCAGGTTCAGGTAGCGTTTCAGGGTTATCCTGTCCGCCGGAAGGCCCTCGGCCTCAAGCTGTTCCCTGCCCTCCCGCTCCAGCCCGGCGAAGCGATCCTCGATGGCGGCCAGATTTTCCGGGGTGGCGGGTCCGGAGTCCAGCGGGGCCTGGAGGTCGCGCACCACGTCCGCCATGCCCATGCCGTAGGCGGAAAGAATCCCCCCGAAGCGGTGGATGAGTATCTCCCGGATCCCCAGGGAGCGGCTGATGGCGCAGGCATGCTGCCCGCCCGCCCCCCCGAAGCAGGCCAGGACGTGCTCCTTGATGTCATGGCCCCGGGCCACCGAGATTTCACGGATGGGGCGGGCCATGGTTTCGTTGGCCGCAGCGATGAAACCCAGGGCAGCCTCCTCCACGCTGTAGGGTTCCCGCGCCCGCTCACCGGCCAGATCGGCGTTGATCTCAGCGGCCAGTCGTTCCATGGCCTGGCGGGATGCTGCCAGGTCCAGGGGCTGGTCCTGCCCCGGGCCGAAGATGCGGGGGAAGCGCTCGGGCATGATCCGGCCCAGCACCAGGTTGGCGTCCGTCAGGGCCAGATGCCCCCCTTTGCGGTAACAGACCGGGCCGGGGTGCGCTCCGGCGCTCTGGGGGCCCACCTGGAACATGCCGTTGCGGTAGAACAGCCGGGACCCGCCCCCGGCGGCCACGGTGGTGATGTTCATCTGCGGGGCCTGGATACGCACCCCGGCGGTTTCGTTCTCATGGGTCAGCTCAAGAGCCCCGGCATAGCGTGACACGTCGGTCGAAGTGCCGCCCATGTCGAACCCGATCAGGGGCCGGGGGCGGTCGGGATCGTAGCCGGTGCGGGAGTAGCCCACCACCCCCCCCGCCGGGCCGGACAGAATGGCCCTGCTTCCGATGAACTCGGCGGCGTCTATCAGCCCCCCGTGTGACTGCATGAACAGCAGGCGGGTGTGCCGCAACCCGCAGGTAAACCCGCTTTTGAAACCCGTCAGGTAGTTGCGTATGTGGGGGGTGAGGTAGGCGTCCACCGTGGTGGTGTCGCCCCGGCCCACCAGCTTGACTGCGGGCAGTACCTGATGGGAGAGGGACACCTGGCTGAAGCCGATCCGCCGGGCCAGTTCCCCGGCCTGCAGCTCATGATCGGGAAAGGCGTAGGCATGCATGAACACAACGGCCAGGGAGCGGTAGCCCTGGGCATGGGCCTCGGCCAGCGCCGCTTCCAGGGGGGGCAGGTCCAGGGGGCGCAAGACGGCAAGTTCCTCTCCGGTGACTCCGGTGACGGGCTTCCATTCCGGCCGGCGCTCCGCCCGGGGGTGCAGCACCATCACCCGTTCATCGGCCTCGATCACACTGCTGTATATCTGCTCGGGCTTTTCGATCCTCAGGTCGAAGATCCTGGGGCGGGCCTGGGTGCCTATGCTCAGGGCGTCCCCGAAGCCCAGGGTGGTCACCAGCACGGTGGGCTCGCCCTGGCGCTCCAGCAGGGCGTTGGTGGCCACGGTGGTTCCCATGCGGATCCACTCCACCTCCGAGGCGTCAAATCCCTCCGGCGGATATTCACGCCCGGTCACCCTTTGCAGGACCCGCCGGATGCCTTCACGGGGAGCGTCCGGGTAGCTGGCCGGGTCCTCCGAAAGCAGCTTCAGGGTCAGGTATTCCGGCTGGCCGGGAACCTCGGCGTAGATGTCCGTGAATGTCCCCCCCCGGTCGATGGAAAAGCGGAATTTATTCGGGTCGGCCATGATCCGCCTGGCTCACTGGGTGAACTGCCCCTGCCCCTTTTGCTGCCGGAACTTCAATCTGACTTCTGCGGGGCTTCCTTCATCAGGATCAGCACCAGGGGGGAGGCCACGAATATGGATGAATAGGTTCCTATTGTCACCCCGATCAGCAGGGAAAAGGCGAAGTCGTTGATGATCTCACCGCCGAACAGGAAGATGGACAAAATCACGAACAGGGTCGTGCCCGAGGTCAGGATGGTCCGGCTGAGGGTCTGGTTGATGCTCTCGTTGAAAACCTCCAGGGTCGATTTCTTCTGGAACCTCTTCAGATTTTCCCGGATGCGGTCGAAGATGACAATGGTGTCATTGATGGAATAGCCGGCTACCGTGAGCACGCCGGCCACCACGGGCAGTGATATCTCCTTCTGGGTGAGCACGAAGGCGGCCAGCACCACCAGAACGTCATGGGTCAGGGCCACGATGGCCCCCAGGCTGTATTTCCACTGGAAGCGTATCCAGATGTAAATCAGAATGGCGACGAGGGAAAACAGCACCGCCTCCAACGCCTGGGATTTCAGCTCCTCGCCGACCTTGGGGCCCACTGTCTCGATGCGGCGCACCTCCAGGGAGGGAAACCTGCTCTTGAGGGAGTTCTCCACCCGTCCCCCGATGCTTTCGTTGGCTTCGCGCTCCTCTTCGCTCTTGGCCAGGGTGATGAGAAACTCGTTGCTTCCCTCCTCCCCGAAGGATTGCAGGGAAAAGGTGCCCAGCCCGGAGGAGGTCATGACATCGCGAAGTTCATCAATGCCGTGCTGCTCGGCGAGCTTCACCTGCACCAGTGTGCCGCCGGTGAAGTCGATTCCGTAGCGCAGTCCGCCCATTGTGAAATAGAGAACCACCCCCAGTATCACCAGCGCCGCGGAAAGGGAAAGTGAGCCCCACCGGAGGCCCAGAAAGTTGATGTTGAGTTCCTGCTTGATCAGTCTCATTTGTTCCGATTCTGTTAAGTGGTGTTGTCGTCGGTAAACCGGCTGTCACCCCGGGCTATATTTTAATATCCGCAATGCGTTTGCGGTTCAGGTAGAACAGTTCAAACATGAACCGGGTGACGAATATCGCCGTGAACATGCTGGCCAGAATACCGATGGCCAGGGTGACCGCGAAGCCCTTGATGGGGCCGGTCCCGAAGGCCAGCAGCGCGAAAGCGGCCACCAGCGTGGTGATGTTGGCGTCGAAGATCGTCCAGAAGGCCTTCTGGAAGCCCTGGGTCACCGCCTGACGGATGTTCCGCTTGGGTACCGAGAGCTCCTCGCGGATTCTTTCAAAGATCAGAACATTGGCGTCCACCGACATGCCCATGGTAAGCACAATGCCTGCTATGCCGGGCAGGGTCAGGGTGGCCTGGAAGCTGGCCAGCACCACCAGGATCAAAAGCATGTTGAAGACCAGGGCGAAGCTGGCAAAGGCCCCGGCCAGCAGGTAGTAGATGATCATGAACACCATCACCAGGCCCGTTCCTATCAGAAGGGACATGATGCCCTGGCGGATGGAATCCTCCCCAAGGGAGGCTCCCACGGTGCGCTCCTCGCGGATATGCAAAGGGGCGGGCAGGGAGCCGGAACGCAGTACGATGGAGAGCTTGGTGGCATCCTCCATGGTGAACTGGCCGGAGATGGACGCCTCGCCGCCCGTGATGGCCTCGCGGATCACCGGCGCCGACTGTACCTTTTCGTCCAGCACTATGGCGAGACGGCGTCCTTTGTTGCGGGAGGTCAGCGCGGAGAAGCGGTCTGCGCCCAGGGAGTTGAAGGACAGCGAAACATAGGGGCGGTTGTCGTACTGGCTGATTTCGGTGCGGGCGTTGCGCACGGTTTCCCCGGAAAGCGCGGGGCGCTTTTCCACCACATAGGGAACGCGCGACAGGACCTTCTTGGTGATGTCCTCGCGTACCTCCTCGTAGAGAACGCGGTGCCTGGTGCCGTCCATGGTTTCCGGTGTCATGTTGTCCACCACCAGATAGAACTCCAGCACGGCCTGGGTCCCGATGGCCTCGATGGCCATTTCGCGGTTCTTCAGTCCGGGAAGCTGCACTATGAGGTCGGTCTCACCCTTGCGCTGAATGGAGGGCTCACTGACCCCCAGGGAGTCGATCCGGTTGCGGATGACTTCCAGGGCCTGGGAGACCGAGTTGCGTTCAATGCGCTGGGCCTCCTCTGTGGAAAGGGTGATGGAATACTGCTGCGGGCTTTTCTGCTCCAGGAGGAAGTTGGCCAGCATCCGGTCGAAGGGGGCCTTGTTCCAGTCCGGGGCCTCGCCCTGACCCAGGCTGACCAGCACTCCCAGGGGGATGCGCTCCACCACCTCGTAATCCACCAGGGTATCCAACAGGGCGTCCTCCACCTCGGTGGCGAGATGATCCAGCACCCGCTCAACAGCCGCTGCCGAATCCACCTCCAGATCCAGGTACATCCCTCCCTGGAGGTCCAGACCCAGGTTGACCTTGTTGCGGATGGCGTTGGGGTCACCCCCGGGGCGGTAGGCCTGGTAGGTGGGCAGCAGGGTCACCACGCAGCCCGCCAGTATCGCCAGAATGAATATTCCCTTTATTTTCAATCCCATTATCGCTTCATGCTCCCGGTGGAAACAGTCCTGTTTGAAGTTGGTCCAGAGTAAGATCTAATCCCGGCGGTTCCGGCCAGAATACCGCCTAGGCGTCCTTTTTCTTGGTTTTGCGGGCTGGCTTGGATTCCACCTCGGCCTCGGGCGTCTCGTCCTCTTCATCATGGGAGCCCTTGGCTTCCCTGATCAACTCGGATACCCGCACCCGTTGCATCTTTATGGATACCTTGGGGGCTATTTCCAGGGTCACCACGTCATCCCCCACCTTCAGGATGGTTCCCCTGATGCCGCTGTCTGTGTACACTTCATCTCCCTTTCTGAGGGCGGAAACCAGCGCCCGGTGCTCACGGGCCTTTTTCTGCTGGGGGCGGATGAGCAGAAAATAAAAAATCACGAATATCAGGATCAGGGGAATGAACTGGCCCAGGGCCGAGGCTCCGCCGGGGGCTCCCCCCGGCGCGGCGGGCGGGGCCATGGCATAGGCCGTTTCTATCAATGAAAACATGTCAAGGACTCCATTTGTTTGCTTACAGCTAATTTATCTGAAAATATCCGGCTTCAATAGGCTTGCTATCAAGTCCAGCCGGCCTGCCATGGCCCGGCGGTGGATTTTCCAGGATGCCGTCACAGGGCGGCCCAGGTTTTCGTCCGGGTGGTTCTATGGGCATTCCCGGACAGTCCCGGCGTGCAGCCGCATTTATTCCCATAAAAACTAATAACATCCGAAGGAATGACCGAGACCGGACACCCGCCACTCAGCCCCCGGGCGGTTCTGCAATTTCCCGGCGCGATTAAAACCAAATTTCTACCACATCATTAAGGGCTTGCCTAGTACCATTTTTTATTATTCGGCGGCGGGCCTGCCGGAACTGCCCGGCGCAACGGCCTTTCAGACCAGCCTGTTTTTAACCCGGGGCGCTGTCGCTGTTGCGATTCCCTTTTTAATCCGGTCTCCGGCAGACTCCGGGCAGATTACTCCCCGGCGGCCCGGCTGATTTTTCATTAAATGCTTGCTCCGGGTGATTATTTTCTGGAAAAATCAGGCACAGAAGACTGAATGCGACATAAAAGATCGCCTTGGGGCCCAGGATAACCGGCGGGATCATATTGCCGGACTGGCGGGAATCCTGGCGTGTTCCGTTCCCTGGCAGCTGTGATTTTTGTCCAAGGCGCTCTTGAGGTTGTGTTTCAAGCCTGTTCCAGAACTGGCCCCGTAGCTGGGCCAGGGCGAATCAGGTTCAGCAGTTTGGTTCATATTTTATGCGGAAAAAGGAGAAAACCCCATGAAAGTCCACAGTAAATCGTTTGAAGACAACAGTCCCATCCCCAGGGAATTCGCCTTTTGCATGCCCGACCCGGAGTCGCAGGCTACGTTCAGCACCAACCGCAGCCCCCACATATCCTGGAGCGATGCTCCCGAGGGCACCAGGTCCTTCGCCATCATATGTGTTGATCCGGATGTGCCTTCGGTGGGCGACAGTGTGAATGTTGTGGGAGAGACGGTCTCCGGGAATATCCCCCGGGTGGACTTTTACCACTGGGTTCTGGTGGATATTCCCTCCGGCATATCCGAGTTGGCTGAAGGAGCCGATTCAGAGGGGATCACCACCGGAGGCAAACCCGTGGGCCGGACCCCCAACGGCGTTCGCGGAATAAATGATTACACCAAGTGGTTTGCCGGAGACGAGCAGATGCGGGGTCATTACGGCGGATATGACGGCCCCTGTCCGCCCTGGAACGACGAACTGCTCCACCATTATGTGTTCCGGGTGTTCGCCCTGGATGTGGACAACCTGGGCCTCTCCGGTCCGTTTGCCGGCCAGGAGGCTCTCAGGGCCATGGAAGGGCACATCCTGGCTGAGGCCAGGTACACCGGAACCTACACCCAGAATCCCCATGTGAGTGAATAGTCCCGGCCCGGCCGGAGCGCATAAAAGGGGCGGTGCGGGTCGCTCCTTTTTTGGAAGCCCTGAAATAACACATATTTATTTGCATTTGTCGCTGGATATTCATCAAGGGTATAATAAATTCAAGTTGGTCCGGTGGGCCGGCGAAACAAAGGGGACTGGCAGGAGGTAAACGAGAAGGTTTCTTTTTCACATGCCCGCAGTGGCGAAAAAAGCCAGGCGGAGGTGCATGTAAAGGAGGTCGCCATGAAAAGAACCAAACTGCTGTTCCTGCTGGCCGGATTGTCCGTTCTGCTGCTCCTTCCTTTGCAGGCTGTGGGAAGCTCCAAGGACATCAAATCTTTGATGGGGGAGAACTTCCAGAACCTGCATGTGATTCTCTACAACCTGATCAGCGCCAATTACAAGGAGTTGCCGGGTGATGCGGCGATTATCGAGGATCATGCAATAAAGCTGCTGCAGAATCTGCCTGAGTCTGCGAACACAAAGGATCTGCAGGAAAGGTTCGTAACTTACGCCAACATGCTGAGGATGAGTTCACATCATCTGAACACGGTTGGATCGGAGTTGGTCAAAAGGGACCAGAAGCAGTCTGAAAAAGGCAAGTTGAATATTGATTATCTGCGGGTGGTTGCGGCAGAACACTTCGGCCAGATGATCACAACCTGCGTGCTGTGCCATAACCAGTTCCGGCGCCGCGCCCTGTAGCCGGAAAAGGCCAGGGGAAATGGGGGGGTGTCCTGCGGTTATTGATTGCCGGTCGCCAGTGAAGAGCACAGGCAGGTTGATCCAGGGGGCGATCCCCTGGTAAACCTGTATAGGGGCGGGTGAAAGACCCGGTTCATGGATTGACGCTGAGAAAAGATAAAAGCGCGGTTTATGGATAAGCAAGGAAGTTTGCCGGTGTTGTCGGGATTGGGAGAGGGAGCATCAATCGGCAGAAAACCCCGCCTGGGGGAAAACTCAGGCGGGGGTATTTTTTCCGCGGACCGGTAACATAAAGCCCGGTCTGTAATTCATTGATTTGTTATTGCAGGAGAAATTAATGAAACTGTTGAAAGCATCCCTCTTGCTTCTGGTCTTGCTCCTGGCTGTCCAGGTTTCAGCCCAGGCCGGAAAAAACAGCGAGCTAAAGAAACTGATGGGAGATAATTTTCAGAATCTGCATATGATATTGCAGAATCTGATTACCTCGAACTATCAGAACCTGCCGGAAGAAGCGGCGATCATTGAGGACCATGCCATCAACCTTCTGAAGGATATTCCCTCCTCAATAAGCACCGACGAGCAGCGGAGCAGGTACGAAACCTATGCCAACATGCTCAGAATGCGCGCCCGCAACATGTTTGAGATGGGGACTGAACTGAAGAAGAGGGATAAAAATCCGATTGAAGAAGGCAAGATGAATATCGAATACCTCAGGGTGGTCATGGCTGAGGACTTTGGCAAGGTGATCACAACCTGCGTGTTGTGTCATAACCAGTTCAGGCGGCGCAAGCTCTGATCAGTCTGGCGGCTGCTATTCTTTGATCCCGGAGTTACAGACTTTGGAAGAGCCCTGCGGGCAGGCGGATGCCTGTTGTCCAGGTGGCCTGTCCTGCAGCCGGGGGCTTTGGTGATGGTGAGTGAAATTTCCAGGAGCAGGGATGGATTCTTTCGACGTGGTGGTTGTGGGGGGGGGAATAAGCGGACTGGGGGCGGCGCACTATCTGGCCGCAGCCGGGCTCAAGACCGTTGTGCTGGAAAAGGATGAGCGTCCAGGCGGGGTGTTGCACAGCGCGGTGCTGCATGAGAGCTTCTGGGTGGAAATGGGAGCCCACACAGCCTACAACAGTTATGGAAGGCTGCTGGATATTCTGGAGAAAACCGGACTGGCCTTGAACCTGATGCCCCGGACCAAGGTTCCCTGGAAAATATGGGAAAACGGAAAGTCCGTGTCCATTCCCTCCCGCCTGAAAATCCCCGAACTGCTGGTAAGTCTTCCCCGGATATTCTTCAAGAGCCGCTCAAAGCTTTCTGTGCGCGAGTACTACTCCGCCATTCTGGGCCAGGCTAATTACCGCGACACCGTGGGTCCCATGCTCACGGCGGTGACTTCCCAGGATCCCGGCGACTTTCCGGCGGATATGCTGTTCCGCAAGCGGCCCCGCCGCAAGGACGTAATCCGCAGCTTCACCCTGCCCAGGGGCCTGGGTCAGGCGGCGGAGACACTGGCCGGCAGCGGGGCCTTTCAGGTGAGGACCGGAGCCGAGGTCGTGCAGGCAGCCCGGACGGAGCAGGGCTATCAGATAAGTCTGAAGGGAGGCGGCAAACTTCAGGCCCGGGGGCTGATGCTGGCCTGCCTGCCTTCAGTTTCAGCCCGGCTGCTGGAGCCGTTCAGCCAGGGTGTTGCCGGCCTGCTGGCGGGGATAAATGAGCACGCCTTTTTTTCCCTGGGTGTGGCTCTGCACAACGGGGCCTGTCCGCTGGAGTCCGTGGCGGGGCTGGTTGCCCCTGACGAGCCCTTCTATTCGGTGGTTACCCGCGATATTCTTCCCCACAGGCTATACCGGGGCTTCGTGTTTCACTTCAGGCCCGGCGTGGACAAGGCAGAGGCCCTGCAGCAAGCGGAAAAAGTGCTGGGGGTGGGCCCGGCGGACTGGCTGGGGCAGGCCGTGCGAAACACCATCCTGCCCTCACCGGGAGCAGGACACAGGCAACTGGTGGCGGACCTGGACAAGGCCCTGCAAGGGGAAACGGTGGGTCTGACGGGTAATTATTTCCAGGGCATGGCCATTGAGGACTGCCTGGGCAGATCAGAGCAGGAGGCTCAAAGACTGGCCGGACTGCTGGCCGGGTGATTAATAGGCGGTGAGACTCCAGACGGCTTTGCGTCCGCCAGGGCCCGCAGCGTAAAAAAAAACCGGGAAGGCGAGATCGTCGCGCCTTCCCGGTTTTTTATTCGGAAGCCTGCCTTGAAAAAGCAGTCTTATTTCACCGTGGCCAGATACTTGGCGAGCTTCTTGATGTCATCATCGGTCAGCGTGGCAGCCATTCCCCACATGAGCTGGGACTGACCGTTGCCGCGCTTCTTGCTTTTGAAATCGTTCAGCTGCTGCAGGATATAAGCCTCGGACTGCCCGTTGACGATGGGGTAGATGGGCATGATGGGCTTGTCGCCCTTGGGGCCGTGGCAGGCTGTGCAGCCCTTGGCGGTGAACAGGGCCAGGCCGTCCTGACCCAGGGCCTGACCTGAGCCGGCCAGGGCGATAACGAATACCACGGCTGTAAACAGCACCAGTTTTTCAACGGTTGTTTTCATTTCAATTGCTCCCTTGCTGCTTTCTCGGCGGTTCAGCCCGGAGGCTCAACCGGCAGTTGTGTGTTCAGGCGTGAGGCGCCTGTTGGAAAAAAGCGCGTGGAATCCGTGTGCTAACGATTTCCACCCAGCTTATTTGGTGCAAACCCTGGGCTTTCCCATTTGATTGTAGCGGTCTGTTCCCCGAGGGGCGGAGCCCTCTTTTTCCCGCATTTTGTCGAATACCGTTCAAGGTATTTTGTCGGCCATATCGATCTGTCTCTGATTGCCAACCCGAAAATGCTAGCCCAAAATCGGTCGTATGCAAAGAAAAAACGGCCCTGCGCTTCAAAAGGGCCTGTGGCCCTGCTTTTCAGGTCTGGCAAAGGGAGCACAGTTCCCCCGGCAGTGCATTCCGCAGGTCAAGTTCCACCTCCCGGCCCAGGGGCAGAGCCCTGTTGATCTCCCCGTGTCCGGCCTGCAGCCCGGTGAGAACGGGAAAGGGCGCACCGGAAAACAGATCGCGCAGCACCTGGGCCAGCAGCCCCGGCGGTGACCCGTCGCAGTTCTTCAGGTGTCCGAATACCACGGCCGCAACTCCCTGGAAGGCTCCGGCCTGCCTGAGCTGGGTGATATAGCGGTCTATCCGGTAGGGGGCCTCGTCCACATCCTCCAGCAGCATCACCGCCCCCCGTGATTCAAGCTCCCAGGGAGTTCCCATTCCGGAGGCCAGCACCGACAGACAGCCTCCCACCAGCGGGCCCCGCAGCGTGTCCGGGGTTCCGGGGGGGCGGTGCAACAGGCCGCAGGTATGCTCTTCCCGCATCTGCGGATCAAAGAGGGCCTGCCGCAGAAACTCCTGGTTTTCCTCCTTGTGAGGGGATTCGTTATGAGCCGGAGCCGCCAGGCAGGGACCGTGCATCGTGCCTGTTCCCAACCGGCCCAGATAGGCGAACAGGGCGGTGACATCGCTCATTCCGACCACCCAGCAGGGTGGGGCCGCTGCCAGCTTGTCCCCGTCCAGCAGCGGAATCATCCGGGCCGCACCATAGCCGCCGCGGGCGGCGAACAGGGCCTTTATGCCGGGGTCCATGTACAGGCGCTGGAAAGTTTCCGCCCGTTCCGCATCGGTGCCGGCCAGGTACAGGTGCCGCCGTTCCGGATCTTCCAGAGGCTCGGGAACCAGCCCCCAGTCCGTCAGCAGTTCGCGGGCCTGGGAAAGGTATTCCGCCGGGTTCTTTCCGGAGTGGGAACTGGGCGAGAAGATGGCCACCCTGTCCCCCCGGCAAAGGGGGGGCGGCATTCTGTACTGCTTTTCCGTTTCCGGCCCATCCTTTGGCTGCCCTTTCACCATGTTTCCATCAGGCCGTTTTCCGAAAACTTCATTCCGGGCTTGGTTTGTGTTTCCTTTTGTTTGGGGGTCGGCACGGCCTCCAGGTAGATAAGGCCGCTTGAGGCCTGCGCGGAAACTATGAACTTCCCCATGGTGGCGGGTATGATCAGTCCCCGGCCCTGCTCCAGCTGAATCACCCCCCCGGCGGGCAGAAGCAGTTCGCCCCGCCCAGCGATGACATACACCAGCCGGTACTGGTTGCTCTCCGCGGTTTCCTGGTTGAAAAGGGTGTTTTGCTCCAGTGTTATCCGCTGGACTCCGAACTGGGGAAAGTCCACGATGCCCTCAATCCTCACCCCGCCTTCATCCTGAATCAGGCGGGGGGGCTTGTGCGTGTAGTGCTTCTTTTCCATCAGCTTCAGGGCCTCCACCGTATCCCAGTGGGGCTGGGTGAGCACCTTCTGGGTGAACATGGCTATCAGGCGTTCGTAGGTGGGGGTCTGGAACTCTATTACCTTGACCCCGTGTTGCAGGGAGTGGATGACCCCCGGAGGCAGGGTGACCACATCTCCCTCCCGCAGTGGAATCCGGCCCAGAAAGGCTTCCACATCGCGCTTTTTCTTCACCTCGGTTTCCTTCAGGTTCTTGGGGATTTTGGCAGCAAGCTCCTTGAGAAGCTCCATCCCGACGGGCTCGGCCGGGTCCAGGCCTTTCTTTTTAAGGGCCTTGTCCATCCTGGAATCGATGTCTTTTCGCACCGCTTCATATGACTGAATGGCCGCCAGCATGCTCTTGTGCAGCTCCTTTTCCCATTTCAGGCCGTGCTGCTTCTGGAATTCGCTTATCTTCCCCGGCGCCAGGCCCGCCCTCAGGTATCCGGTTCCATCCGCCCAGGCCTCCCTGCTTACCTCCAGCACAATGTAGGTCTCCCACTTTTCCCGGTGCACTTCCAGGTACAGGTCCCCGTAATCAGGATCCGGATGGGGTTCCAGGGTTTTAAGCAGTATCGGCGGCATCTTGTCATCGCCCAGCAGGGGAAAGGGAAAAATGCCGATGGCGTAGGGCAGTTCGGTCTCTCCGGTGGTTGAGCGGACCACGCACACCCCCCGTTTTTCCATGCCGGTAAACCATCCTTCGCTCCCCCAGGGTTTGGGTATGTTCAGCTGAATCAGCCGCAGCGGTTCATCGGAGGATACGACGGCCACCCCCATCCGGCGGGCCGCCCAGTCGATCAGATGCAGCGGCTCGTATTCAAATGCCTGAATCACCTCATCACGGGTCAGACCGGAATTTACCTGGGTAACACCCCGGTACACGCCGGACTTGTTCTTCCGCTCCCAGTGGACCAGCTCGGTGTATTTTACCAGCGGGCCTTCTTCGCCCCGCCAGGGTTCGGACCGCTTGCGCTCCGCCAGCAGGAAAACATGATCCACGTTCTGCTCGTCCAGCAAGGGGGACAGACCGCGCATGATCCTTCCCGAGGAAGGATTCGCACCCAGGCCGGACATCACCATCAGTATCGAGTTGTACTGCCCTCTGATGCTGAACGTTGGCGATGAGGCCGAAAGGCGTAACTTGGGAAAGGTGGCTACCATAGCGGACGGTCTCCGGATTTTTCACCCTGTTTGGGAATCGGTCACGGTAATGTTGCCGGGCATGATCCATTTTAATTGATTTGCAGAGACTTTATCAACCCAGGCGAGTCAAGGAAGGCACAAATGACCCCGGAGATCTTTGTCCTTGCTGGCTTTTCAATTATCACAGAGCTGGGCACATAGCCATGATGCAAGGGGTTTTTAACGGCATGTTTCCCCAGGGGGTGGGATAACTCAGCTAAATGCCCCCGTATTTAACAAACAAAAAAACAACAGGCGTATTGGATAATTTCCACAGAAAATGATATTCAAAAATAAGAAAAGTTTGTTAAGTATACAAACCGGTGGATGGACAGTGCGAAGGGCTGATTCAGACAGCTCTGTTAAATGTGTTTAACTCGAATTGACTTCAAAAAGGCGACAGATGCCGGTGGAAGAAGGGGTGACTGCGGAACAGGACGGAAAAAGCGGAGCAACTCAGGGAAAAAGAGCATTTTACCAGTCTCTTACGGTAAAAAACCTGGCCCTGTTCCTCCCAGTGTTCCTGCTGTCGCTGGCCCCGATGTCAATCTCCTACTGGCTGGAAATTCAGGAAAGCCGTATCAATCTATTGGTCGCCGAAATGGAACTGGTGGCCGAACTCAGCCTGATGAAGGCCGATGTGAAAACCATCTTCAACATGGTTGAATCTGGCCTGAATGAATCCCCCGAGCATGAAAAAGTCACCGGCTTCCTGGGGGAGATCGAGAAAAAACACAATCTTTCCAATGCGATCATCCTGAGCCGTGATGGCGACGGCAGATATGTAGTCCTTGCAGACGGCAAGCATCTGTTTTCGGCTGGCGACCCCATGTGGTTCCACGACCGCTATCCGCAAATCCGCCAGACTGCGGAAGAATCCTGGATCAGCAAGAGGGTTTCCAATACCAAGCTGTTCAGCTTAAGCACCTATGAGTATCTCCAGGTATTCAAGCCCATTGAATACGATGGCAATGTGGTGGGGATGCTTCTTTTGAACAAGCTTGCCGAGGATATTGAACGCGCCATCCTGGCCGATGCAATCAGGTTGACCGGGCTTTCGCTGCTGCTGGCCTTTATGGGGGGAGTGGGCTTCTGGTTTTTTTCCAACCGGATGCTGGCTCCCCTGAAAAGGCTCAAGGATGCCGCCATCAAGCTTGGAGAGGGTGATCTGGATGAGGTCATCCCCCCCATTCACCGGATGGACGAGGTGGGGGAACTGAACGAAAGCTTTCGCAAGATGGTGGACCAGGTCACTGAAAGCCGGGAAGTGCTGAGTCACAACAACGAGGAGCTTCTCCAGGCTCTTGAAAAAGTGCAGGTGATGGAATACCGGGAAAAGAACCTGTCCCGGTTTGTGCCCGATGCGGTGCGCAAGACCCTGGCGGAACACCCTGAACAACTGGACCGCGGCAAGGAGGAAAAAGACGTCACGGTGCTGTTTCTGGATATCGAGGGCTCTTCAAAGCTGGCCGAGTCC
>JAOUPZ010000200.1 GCA_029879595.1 Deltaproteobacteria bacterium
TTGGGCGGACATTCGCAGGGTGATTCCCAGAGCCGAAAGCAATCCTTCACCAGACGGTCTTCAAGTGAGTGAAAGGCAATCACGGCGATTCTCCCTCCCGGAGCGAGCAGGGCCGGCGCGGCGGCCAGCAGGCTTTCCAGTTCTTCCAGTTCCCTGTTTACCGCCATCCGCAAAGCCTGGAAGATCTTGGTGGCCGGATGTCGTCCCTTGCGGTGGAACTTTCCTGGAATGACCTTTTTGACCAGCGAGGCCAGTTCCAGGGTCGTGGTCAGGGGGGTGTTTTTGCGTATCTGGACTATTTCCCGGGCGATCCGTGGGGAGAACCGTTCCTCGCCCAGGGTGGAAAACAGCTTGCGCAGCCGATCTTCGTCCCATGTATTAAGAATTTCGGCGGCGGTCATACCACGGCCCTCCTGGTTCATACGCATATCAAGCGGTCCGTTTTCCATGAAGCTGAACCCCCGTCCGGGCTCGTCCAGCTGGCGGGAAGAAACCCCCAGGTCAGCCAGAAGATAGTCCACCGTTCCGGGCATCAGACGTGTGGTCAGCCCGGAAAAAGGCATATTCTCCAGCACCACCCGCTGCTGGAATCCCGCCAGTTTTTTTCCGGCCGCCAGCAGGGCCTCCGGATCACGATCGCAGGCGAACAGCTCCGCGCGGGCAAACCTTTCCAGCATTGCCAGGGAGTGTCCTGCGCCGCCCACCGTGCAGTCCACAATCAGCCCCGGGTCGGCCGGGGCGTTTTCCAGCACTTCACTGACCAGCACCGGAAGGTGGTAGTGGCCCTCCGGCGGGCCGGCTGCGCCGTTATCCGCTGTGTTCAAGGCGTTTTCTCCCGCCGTGGCCGAGCTTTCGGCGGCTTTTTTCCGGATCATTGCAGCGCCCTTCCCTCAGGCCCCTGAAGCCGAAAAGCGATATTTGGCCTGCAGGTTGTGACCGGCGCGCCCAGGCCCTGGAGTTCTCCCCGTGATATAACAGACCCCCGGATTATATTCATCCCCGGACCTTATGCGTTGGAGTGCCCGAACCTGTGAGCCGCCCCCTGAAAGCCGGGGGCAAACCCTGTCACTTCGTACAGTTGCCTGATTCCGATGCCCTTCAGATCAACATGGATGGAGTTTGCCCTGACAATGGTGGGTCCCAGGTGGCCGAATACAGGGCTGGAAATTACCAGCGGGGAATCGGTGCTTTTGGTGGTGGCCTCCACCCGGGCGGCCATGTTTACCACATCGCCCATCACCGTAAGCTGTTTATGCTTGGGATGTCCGATTTTCGCCGAAACCACCTCCCCGAAATGAATTCCGACCCCGATTTTAATCTTCCGGTTGAAGTTTTCGAACATAAACTCGTTGAAAATCTTCAATTTATCCAGCATCTCCATGGCGGCTATCACCGCATCCATACAGATAACGGTCGGTTCACGGGCATAAAACCCGAACAGGGCCATCAGCCCGTCGCCGTAATACTGATGGATATAGCCGTTGTTCTTGATAATCACGTCCCCCATCAGATGAAAATATCTGTTCAGGGCATGGATGGTGTCGTGGGGGGGCAGGGATTGGGTGAGTACTGTGAAATCCCTGATATCACTGAACAGAACCGCCATGGGAATGGCCTGGCCAATGGCCAGATGAGCCTGTGGCTTTACGTCATCGAAGCGCAGATCTTCCTTGATCATTCTCCGGACCCGTACATCCCCGGTGGGCTGGGCCTGGCAGGCCAGCCGGATATTGGCGGGAAGCTCATATTCAGCCGCAAACTTTTCCTCCACGCGGGTCGGCGGGGTCAGGTTTTCCGGTGACTCCAGCACCTCCACCTTGCATGTGGTGCATCGGGCCACTCCTCCGCAGGCATGCAGGTGCTGTATTCCGTTCTTTAGGGCTATCTTCAGCAGACTTCCCTGGGGAAGCTCCTCTTCAATATCCTTTTCGTCCTCGTAAATTATCTTGGCCATGGGAAAATCCGTTCCAAATCACTTCCGTCCTTGCCCTTGCCCCGGCAATATTTCAATCAATCGAATATACAATTCTTCCCGATACAATGGTCACCTCGGGGCGTCCGGTAATGGAAAAGCCCTCATATGGAGTCCATCCGCATTTTGAGGCCACACGGTCATCCCCCGCACCGATATTCCAGACATGTTCGGGATCAACCAATACCAGGTCCGCATCATATCCGGCCTCCAGTCGGCCCTTGTTCAGCCCCAGAAACTCAGCCGCATTCAATGATGTTAACTCAATCAGCCTCTGGATGGAAATTAGTCCTTTACTGCAACAGTCCAGCGCCAGTGGCAACAGATATTCAACCCCCGGCAATCCGCTGGGAGCCCTGTCGTATTCCTGCTCCTTTTCCTCCAGTGTATGCGGGGCATGGTCACTGCCCAGAGTGTTTATGCCCGTATTCAACTCCGCCAGCAGAGCTGATCTCCGTTCTTCCTCACGCAATGGTGGATTGACCCTGAATCTGTTTTCCCGGGGATTTTTTATGGACCCCGTGGAAAGAAACAGGTGATGGGGGCTGGCCTCGACGCGGACCCTGTCCCCAATGCCGCTTTTTTCCACCATCCGGCAAACCTCCGCCTGGGTCACATGACAGATAATCAGCTTCACCGGATGACTGGCCGCCAGTTCCAGGGCCTGGGCCACCGCCTTCAGTTCGGCGCCGGCCGGCCGCAGTTTGTGGTGATGGTGAACATCATGGGGCCAGCGGTCTTGCTCATTTTCCAGATCATCGATGTCCTCGGCATGTACCATCACCGGCAGGCCCAGCCGGGCCGCCTGTGAAATATGCCTTTCCATGAACTCCGGTGCCAGCCCGCCCTGGCCAGTAGAGGGCCCCATGAATATTTTGAGGGCCTTTACCCGACCGGTTTCCAGGGCCGCCGGAACCTGGTCCAGGTTGTCCGGGGCCGCGCCGAAATTGAAGTACAGATTGGCCTGGGAGTCCTGCGCGAGCCTTATTTTTTCCTGCAGGGCGGCCAGTGTTGTGGTGGGCGGACTGGTGTTGGGCATGTCCATGCAGGTAGTCACCCCGCCCTTGACCGCGCTGGCCGCACCGGAAAGCAGGGTCTCCTTGTATTCCGCGCCGGGCTGCCTGAAGTGAACATGGGCATCAATAGCCCCCGGCAAAAGCAGCCTTCCCTTTCCGGGCAGAACAGGGACTTCTGCTGGGCGCGCCAGATCCGGCCCGATGCTCTCAATCCTGCCACCGGTAACCAGAACCCCGGCCCTCCTTCCATCGGGAAGCCTCACATCTTCAATGAATAGATCATTCATAGCCAAACCTTCAGCCCCCTTGCACATCAAGCCGCCTCCCCGTTCTTTTCGCATACCATCAGCAGCCTGCCGGCCCCGCAATAATATGGCTCCTGCTCCAATGAACTGAACATGGAGATGGTTTCCATGCCCACCATTTCCAGCATGTGCCTTATCTCAGATACGGAATATAACCAGTGACTTAACTTTCTGGCTTCCTTCCTGCCATTGCGGACAAGGGTGTATTCGGTCTCCAGCCTGCCCTCGGCCACATGATAATGGTGGTCAACCAGCAGCAGGATTCCCCCCACATTCATCCAGTTTCGCTCCATGCCTTCCAGCAGCATACTTTCCAGACACATCGCCGTATCCAGCACGAACCTTGCGCCCGGCACCAGGGAATGGGAAACAGCGGCCAGAAATTCCGCGGTGCCGTTCCTGTCGAAATATCCAAAACTGTTGCCGAAACAGAACGCGCCGGCAAACGGACCCAGCCCCTGCAACTCACGCATATCACGGGCGACCCATTCCACCTCCAGCCCCGAGGACTCGGCCTTTTCCCGTCCCTCGACCAAAAACAGTTCCGAACGGTCAATTCCCGTGAGCCTGAACCCCCGTGCCGCCAGGTCGATGCTGAGCCGACCCGGACCGCAAGGTACATCCAGGATCTTTCCGCCAGCGGGCGGGTTAAGCACCATGTGCAGAAAATCTGCCTCTTTTTCAGTCACCTCAGGCGGGTTTGCCCTGCGCCAGGCCTCCATGGGAAGCCCCTCAAAAAACCTTGCGTACCAGTCGTGTTCCATCTGTTATTTCCAGGAATTGCGGCAATCCTTTTTAGCGTTCCTGATTTTTTCAGGCTACGTTTGCCGGAGATAACGCGTTATAATCATTACCGCCCGGTGCTTCTGTGGTAAAAAGAACCTGCAGCATAGTCCAATTCAGCACACCATGGTGTCAGCAACAATTTTTACGACCGTGAACAATGCCCACACTTCAACTCTACTTTGCAACCAGCAACACGCACAAGGTCAGGGAAACCGAAAACTATCTTGGTCTGGAAATAAAATCGGCCCCCCTGGAACTGACGGAACCGCAGACCCTGGATATGGAGGAACTGGCCCGGCATAAGGCGCTGGAAGCCTGGGACAAACTGGGACGTCCGGTAATGGTGGAGGATACGGCCCTGGTTTTCCATGGCTGGAAGGGGCTGCCCGGCCCTTTCATCCGATTTTTTATCGAAAATATGGGGCTGGAGGGGCTGTACAAGGCCCTGGAGGGATTTCCCGACAAGAGCGCCGAGGCCATCTGCACCATCGGCTACCACGACGGGCACCGGGTGTCCTGCTTCCATGGGCATGTCAAAGGGCACATCTGCCCTCCCAGGGGCGAACAGGGCTTCGGCTGGGACCCTATATTCGTTCCGGAAGGCAGTGAGTTGAGTTTCGCCGAGATGTCCCTGGATCAAAAGCAGCGCTTTTCCATGCGGGCCCAGGCACTGGAGAAGTTTTCCCAGCATCTGGACCTGCTGGGCGGATGAGCACTGCGTTATCACTGCGTTATCACTGCGTTATCACTGCGTTATCACTGCGTTATCACTGCGTTATCACTGCGTTATCACTGCGTTATCACTGCGTTATCACTGCGTTATCACTGCGTTATCACTGTGGATTTCATAGCGGGCTAAGAGTCCCGCTTCTGCTCTGGGCCCAGGGGCTTTCAGAGCCTACATCCAGGGCAGTCCCAGACGGGAGGTCAGGTAGGCCGCCAGCCCCCCCAGGCAAAGAAAGGGCACGAAAGGGATGGGAGTGGAGAACATATTCTTCCCCCGGAGCAGCAGCACCGAGAACAGCAGGCCCAGGACGGTGGCTAGCAGAACCGTCATGGGAAGAAACCGCCAGCCCGTGAAGGAGCCAATCAGCCCCAGAACAGCCGCATCTCCATCCCCCAGGCCCATGCGGCCCCGAATGGTCTCATAGGCGAAACCAACCATGTACAGCCCCCCCGCGCCGGCAAGCATTCCGGCCAGGGCATCCGGCAGTCCGGCCCTGTGCCACAGGGCCAGGGAGCCCAGCCTCAGCACCAGTCCCAGCACCACCAGCGGAGATACCACCTGCAGCGTGTAAAGATCCAGCACCGCCAGGGGGTACAGCACCAACAGCATGAGCAGGCCCTGCAACAGGCCCAGGGGGCTGGCCCCCAGGGGACTGATGCTCAGCGCAAGTGATGATGCGCCCAGCACCGCGAAGTGAAATATCTCCGCTGCCCGCCCATGGGGGGGAACCGGGAAATTCTCCAAATTAATTTCATCGGATTCCGGGTAATGGCCCCTTTCAGTACCCGTTTCGCCGCCTGTTTCGCCGCCTGACTCCAACCGCTGCAAGGACCGGTTCAAGGCCCAGGCGGCCAGTAATCCGCTCAGAACGGCTCCACCTGCCATCAATACCATGTTGTTCATAAGCCGGACCCGTATATTGAATGTATCGGGGTCATGGAAGCACTTTGAAAAAATGTCTGGAACCGTCGGATCATAAAAACAAAGGACTTCCGGCGGTAACACAAGGCGCCTAGAACCGGCCAGCCGGAATTCACCCGACCAACAGGCCAATCCCAGCCCGGGGATTCAACTTTCAAAGC
>JAOUPZ010000201.1 GCA_029879595.1 Deltaproteobacteria bacterium
CAAGGGACAGTACGCCCGCAACACGGTGGCCCGAGGCTTTGAGGGTGGACAGACCCCCTTGCGCAGACGACTCCCCCGGCGCGGATTCACAAATATCTTCAAAACCAGCTACTGGGTGGTGAACCTGCTGGACCTGGACCGGAAGAAGGGTCTGGCCGACAAGGACACCATCACCGTGGATGATCTGTTGGCGGCACGCGCCGTCAGGAATAAAAACCAGCCCGTGAAGATTCTCGGGGTTGGCGAACTGAAACGCGCCGTCAAAGTGCATGCCCATGCCTTCAGCACCAGCGCCCTGGAAAAAATCAAGGCCGCCGGGGGTGAAGCGGTGGTTGTAAAGGCCTGAATAAAACGACTATGTTAAGCACCTTCCAAAACGCTTTTCGCATCGAGGAATTGCGGAATCGCATCATCTTCACACTGCTGATGCTGATTGTATTCCGCATAGGTGCGCACATTCCCACGCCCGGAATAGATGGGACCGCCCTGGCCGCCTTTTTCAAGGCCCAGGAAGGAACCATCCTGTCGTTCTTCGACATGTTCAGCGGCGGGGCCCTGCAACGCCTTACCATATTCGCCCTGGGGATCATGCCCTATATCAGCGCCTCGATCATTATCCAGCTGCTGACCGTGGTGTTTCCCTATCTGGAGCGCCTAAGCCGGGAGGGCGAGGCCGGGCGCAAGAAAATTACCATGTACACCCGTCAGGGAACGATCCTGCTCAGCGTCATTCAAGGGCTGGGCATCGCGGTGGGACTTCAGTCCATGAGCTCCCCCGACGGCGCACCCATTGTCATCAGCGCCATGAGCCCCTGGGGATTCAGGATGCTCACGGTGATTACACTCACCGCCGGGACAGCCTTCCTGATGTGGATTGGAGAACAGGTCAACGAGCGGGGCATCGGAAACGGCATCTCGCTGATCATCTTCGCCGGTATCGTAACCGACATCCCCGGCGCCGTGATCAACTCGGTGCGGCTGGTGCAGGCCGGTCAACTGGCAACCCTGGCGTTGGCAGTGGTGGCGCTGGTTATGGTGGGCGTTATCTTCGCAGTTATTTTCATGGAAACCTCCACCCGCAATATCTCAGTGCAATACGCCAAGCGGGTGCAGGGGAACAAGGTGTTTGGTGGGCAGTCCAGTCACCTGCCCCTGAAGATAAACTCGGCGGGGGTGATTCCACCGATTTTCGCCTCATCGCTGCTGGCCTTCCCGGCCACCATCACCGGATTCATTCAGGTGCCCTGGGTGCAGGCAGTCAGCGGATATTTGACGCCAACTGCTTTTCTATACAATTTCCTTTATGTTATATTGATCTTTTTCTTCTGCTTTTTTTACACCGCGATTCAGTTCAATCCGGTGAAAATTGCCGATGAAATGAAAAAATTCGGTGGATACATTCCCGGAATACGGCCCGGGCGGAAAACGGCGGAATATATCAACCAGGTGCTGACAAGAATTACCTTCGGCGGAGCGCTGTATCTCTCCGCGGTGTGTGTGCTGCCGGTGATACTGTTCACCTTCATGAACGTGCCGTTCTTCTTCGGAGGAACCGCGCTGTTGATCGTTGTAGGGGTGGGACTGGATACCGTAAGGCAGATTGAGGCGTTTTTGCTGAACCGCAACTACGATGGTTTCTTGAAAAAGAGCAAACGGCGAACAGGGATGAGGTCGTTGCGTATATGACATAGGAGAGGATGAGGCTCATATTTCTCGGGGCTCCCGGGTGCGGAAAGGGCACCCAGGCCAAGCTGCTGAAAAAAAATCATGATCTTCCTCAGATCTCTACTGGTGATCTATTGCGTGAAGCAGTGCGGGCAGGCTCACAACTGGGAGTTGAGGCCAAAGGTTACATGGACTCCGGAGCCCTGGTGCCCGACCGGCTGGTGATATCACTGCTGGAAAACAGAATTGACGGGGCGGATTGCAAAAAGGGTTTCATCCTGGATGGCTTTCCCCGCACAAGGGTGCAGGCGGAGGCGCTGGACACGGCGCTGGAGGAAAAGAAGACCCCCATTGACACCGTGATCAACTTTCAGGTGGACATGGAACAGCTGGTGGAGCGCCTGGTGGGCAGAAGAGTCTGCCCCCAGGGACACGGCGAATGGCATATCAAGTTCAACCCTCCCGGTGTGGAGGGACGCTGTGATACCTGCGGTCAGGAGCTTATCCAGCGCGAAGACGATCAGGAAGAACGGATTCGCAGAAGGTTCGAGGCCTTTCAAAAGGACACCGAACCCCTGATTGGATATTACGAGGGACAGGGAAAGCTGCAAACAGTGGAAGCCCTGGGAAAAATAGAAATTGTGTCAGGGCAGATTGAGGCGGTTATCAACAGGTGAGAAACCAGGCTGAGAAAGCCCCAGGCCAAGGCAATGATGCCTCCGGGGGTAACATAGCGAGGATGGACCGACTTGACGAAGGAAGACAGTATCGAGATTGAGGGCAAGGTGATCGAATCCTTGCCCAACGCAATGTTCAGGGTCGAGCTTGTAAACGGACACAAGATCCTGGCGCATATATCGGGCAAGATGCGGATGAATTACATCCGGATTCTGCCCGGGGACAAGGTTACGGTCGAAATGTCGCCCTACGACCTTACCCGGGGTCGGATAACCTATCGGTCCAAATAGGCGGTCTCTGTGCCACCTGGTGGGTTCCACCCGGCGAGCAGGGCTGCCGGTGTTTATACTTTTTAAATGTGACTAACAAATAACCGGGAATGGGAAGTTACAAGGTGATGCAATGAAAGTGCGGTCTTCAGTTAAGAAAATCTGCGATAAATGCAAGCTGATCAAACGGCGTGGTGTGCTCAGGGTTATTTGCGACAACCCCAAGCACAAGCAGCGCCAGGGCTGAGAATTTTTGAAAATATCAATGTCATCCGGACCGGCAGGCACTTGAAAGACCTGCGGAAAGACAGTACCGGGTTCCACACCGCAAACCCTGAAGGGCTGTGCGGAGGGAAATCCAAGGCCCGGATGATTATGACGGCAAACCAAAGCTTAGGAGAAGTGGCAAGTGGCCCGTATAGCTGGAGTTGATCTTCCAAACAAAAGAATGGTGGTAGCACTCACCTATATCTATGGAATAGGGCGCACCACGTCCGAGAAAATCCTGACCAAGGCCGGCATAGACCAGAGTCTGCGGCCCGACGCCCTCAACGACGAGCAGATCACACAACTGCGCGGCATTCTCAATGAGTACAAGCTTGAGGGTGAACTCCGGGGCGAGATCCAGCTCAATATCAAGCGGCTGATGGACATGGGAAATTACCGGGGGCTGCGCCACAGGCGCGGGCTTCCCGTCCGGGGCCAGCGCACCAAGACCAACGCCAGGACCCGCAAGGGCCCGCGCGGTAAAGCAAGCAAGAAATAACACGGTCGGGTCAGGCTGACGGAAACACCGATAGTATTAACCAGACGGCTTAACAAACCGCGAAAACACAGGAATACAGAATATGGCCAGGGGCAAGAGAAGCACTGGAAAGAAAAAGGAAAAGAAAAACATACCTAACGGAATCTGTCATATCAAGGCGACTTTCAACAACACCATAGTCTCCTTTTCAGATCCGATGGGAAATGTAATCGCCTGGTCAAGCACCGGCGTCAAGGATTTCAAGGGTTCGCGCAAAAGCACCCCCTTCGCGGCCAAGACCGCCGCGGAAGACGCGGTGAGAAAGGCGCGTGATCATGGATTGCGCCAGGTTGAGGTGCAGGTCCGCGGTCCCGGCACAGGCCGGGAGGCCGCCCTGAGGGCCATTGCCGCCGAGGGTATCAAGATCACAACCATCAAGGATGTGACCCCGATTCCCCACAACGGATGCAAGTCTCCCAAGATGAGGCGTATTTAGGATTTTCGACAGCAACAAACAAAAGCAGACCGGCTGCTTCAGGCATTGCCTCCCCAGGGGGCTGCCACAAGACCGTGAAACAACAAAACTACCGCCGCCCGGACACCAGGGTGGCAATACCGGAACCGTCCCCGGGGCGGAACCGGAAAACATGGGTGGAGGTTAAACTTGGCAAGATATATTGGAGCTGTCTGCAGGCAGTGTAGACGTGAAAACGCAAAGCTCTTTCTGAAAGGCGACAGGTGCTATACAGACAAGTGCGCCATTGAGAAAAGAAGCTATCCCCCGGGGCAGCACGGGGCCGGGTTCCGCCAGAAAATATCGGAATACGGAGGGCAACTGCGTGAAAAACAGAAGGTAAAGCGCATTTATGGAGTGCTTGAAAAGCAGTTCCGGAGGCTGTTTGTAGAAGCAGCACGCCGTAAGGGTATGACTGGTGAAAATCTGCTGTTCCTGCTGGAAAAACGGCTGGACAACGTGGTTTTCAGGCTGGGATTCGCTTCCTCGCGCAAAGAGGCCCGGCAGATTGTCAGTCACGGCCATATCACCATAAATGGCAGAAAAGCCACCGTACCCTCAATACAGGTGCGCCTGAATGATGAAGTGAGTGTCAGGGAAAAAAGCCGAAAGCATCCTCAGGTGCTGGGCGCCATGGAGGCGGCCCGCAGAAAGGGTGTTTCAAGCTGGCTGGAGGTTGACCCGAAGACCTTTACCGGCAAGGTGGTCGGAGAACCCAAGCGCGAGGAACTGACGCTTCCCATTGAAGAACAAATGATAGTTGAACTTTATTCCCGATAAATCCCTAGCCGACAAGGGAGTTGAACGCCATGTACACAAGGAACTGGGAAGCCCTCCAGCGTCCTCAGAAAATCGAGGTGGATACAAGCACTTACAGCCCCTCTTACGGGAAGTTTACCGTGGAGCCGCTGGAAAAGGGCTTTGGAATAACCATTGGACATGCCCTCAGGAGAATCCTGCTGTCGTCTATGCAGGGCTGCGCGGTAATCGCAGTGAAAATCGAGGGTGTTTCGCACGAGTTTGAGTCCATAAACGGGGTGCAGGAGGATGTGGTACAGATCATCCTCAACCTGAAATCTCTTCAACTGAAGCAGTTGGAGGATGGTTTACACGAAATGGAACTGGTGGGAGCCGGCCCGTCCGTGCTCAGAGCCGGGGACATAGTAACCGGCGGGATGGTTGAGATCATGAATCCCGACCAGGTCATCGCCACCCTGGATGAAGGAGCGGAACTGGAAATGCGGGTCTGGGTAACCATGAACAATGGTTATGTCACCTCCGAGGAAAACAAGATGGAAGACCTTCCTGCGGACGTGATTTACCTGGATTCGGTCCATACGCCCATCAGGAAGATCAACTATTCGGTGGAAAACGCCCGCGTGGGCCAGCAGACCGACTACGACAGGCTGATCTTTGAGCTGTGGACCAACGGCGCCCTGGAGCCGACGGACGCCCTGGCCTACTCATCAAAGATCATGAAGGAGTTCATGAGCATCTTCATCAACTTCGATGAAAAAGAAGTTGAGCCGGAGGAGCCCAAGGTGGTGATTGACGAGGCCGAGGTGTCGTCCGATGTGAACGACAACCTGTATCGCCCTGTCAGCGAGCTGGAACTTTCGGTGCGGTCCATCAACTGCCTCCAGAATGCCCAGATCGAAACCATCGGTGAACTGGTGCAGAGAACAGAACAGGAAATGCTCAAGACCAAGAACTTCGGGCGTAAATCGCTCAATGAAATCAAGCATATCCTGAACAACATGGGATTGAGCCTGGGCATGAAACTCCAGGGATTCGATCCTAAGAAGAAACCCAAGGCAGCACCGGCACCGCCGGAAGCGGCACAGTAAGACAACGGCAAAGTAAGACAAGAGGTATCATGCGCCATTTGAAATCCGGAAGAGCACTGGGAGTAAGCACGTCTCACCGCCGGGCAATGATGAGAAACATGGTCACATCACTGGTGGAAACGGAGATGATCCGCACCACCGTGACCAGGGCCAAGG
>JAOUPZ010000202.1 GCA_029879595.1 Deltaproteobacteria bacterium
GGGGTGGGGGGGGGGGGGTTGGGGGTGAGGAGTTGACCGGCCAGTTTATCGGCGCAACTGCTTGCGCATCACAAAACCGTTGATCGTCTTGAGTTTTTGCCGCTGTTCGCTGGAAAGGCTCTGGGGGGTATCCTCCAGGCTGTTCACCAGGTGCGAAAGCATGCTGAGCTTGTACTCGGCCAGCTTGGATGCGTCTATAGCATCCAGTGACTCCAGGTTGCTCTTCAGGTTCTCGGTTTCCCTGGCGCCGAACTTTCCCCCGCCCTCCTTGATCAGCTCCACCAGGTTCTCCATTCTCTGCTCCAGCTTTCCCCCGAAGCGCTCCCCACCAAAAACAACAATGGCCTTGAACCGGGAGTCATTGCTGTTGTTCAACCGGCAGATCAGGGAGTTTTTCGGCAGCCCCAGCTTGTCGCTGACCACCTTCATCACCCCCCTGATTCCGCTGCTCTCCAGCCCCTCATTGCTGGAAAATATCCTGCCGAAAGTCTTCTCATCCAGCCTGCTGCGAATATAGTCGCCAATCTTGGCATTGGGAAAGGTGGGATTTATCCGGTAGCGGATCTTGGCCCCCAGCAGGGTTTTCTCCCGGGAAACCAGGGCCAGCCCGAAGGGCACCTTGGCCACAACAGCGGCAAATATCTGGGTGACCAGCTTGTCCCAGTCCTTCCTGGAGGTGGTCAGCTCACAGGCCAACGACCTTTGAGCATCGGAAGTTTCAGGCGAATCTGTCATAACCTTTTACTCCTGCTGGCTTTGATCGCAGCATAACGAATATCACGTGTTGAATCGGCCCTTCTCAATTGTCCATTTTTCCTGCACTTTAACCGATAAGGCAAGCCGGTTTTTTCCCCGCAGAAGCAACCAGCCCCCACCGTTTCCAAAATTCATTTTTCCCCGGGAACGATATTGATGCTATCCTCCATTTTCAGGTTCCGTGAACGGCTACAGCTTCCAGACCAGACATTGGCGCAAACCGGAAAGCGGAACGGAAAACTCTGAATAAATCCTTGAAACCACGGTCATATGGACATAAAGAAGCTTTCCACAATGATGGGCCGCAAGGCCGAAACCGTTGCCCCGCCGTTCCAGGCCCGCTACCCGCAATCCCGTCTGACCAGGGAAATGATAAAAGGGGGCGTGATCACACTGGCCTTTGTGGTCATGGCCCTGGCTGTCCGGACCAGCATTTTCCCCGCGATGGTTTTTGCCGTGATCGCCTCCTATTTCGGAGGCTATTTCTTCCAGCAACTCCTTCGCACACGGGTGCGCCTGCAGGTGGACTCCAATACCCTGCTGTTTCAAAACCTGCTGGGGCGCAAAGAGCTGCTCCTGGACAGGCTGGATGAGTTGCAGCTGGATTTTTATCCCCATGGCCGCAAGAAGGAACACGGAACATTCTCGCTGGTGCTGGGGCAGGGCTCACAACGGATCAAGGTGGACAGCGTGCTGGATCACTTTGCAGGGCTCCTAAAGCTGGTGGCCAAATCGGCCCGGGCCAGCCGGCTGGCCGTCCCCGGCACAACAGAAGCCCGGCTGAGGGAACTGGGGCTTTAAGCCCGGCCCGCCGTCCGGCTCCTCAGCAGCTTCCGCCGGTCTGCTGGCAATCGGTGGACTGGCCCGCCCAATCCTCGGAAAGCAACGGCTCCAGCAGCAGCGTCTCCCCGATGGCCGGAATGAGAAAGCTGCGTTCCGGCAGCCCCGCCTGCCCGAGGGCGGCGGACAGCCTTTGGGGGGGCTCGTCCAGGGGCTCGTCGGTCAGGGGAAACGCGCCCCAGTGCATGGCCAGGGAATATCTTGTTCCCATTTCCTGGTGAATGCGCACCGCCTCCTCCGGGTTGACATGAACCTCCTTCATGAACCAGCGCGGATCATAGGCCCCGATGGGAATGGCGGTGAGGTCCATCCTTCCCAGGCGCCGGCCGATGGCCTTAAAATCCGCCGAGTAGCCGGTATCACCCAGAAAGGCGAAGTTGAACCCGCTGATCCTGATCACCCACCCCCCCCACAGAGTCTCGTTGCGGTCCCAAAGGCTGCGTGCGCTGAAGTGCCGGGTGGGCACAAATACCAGTTCCACATCCCCGGCCGCGGCCTGGTCCCACCAGTCCATTTCGGTCACGGTATCGATGCCCCGGGAGGCGAACCAGGGCTTCAGCCCCAGGGGCACGAAGAACCGGGGCGGTCCGCCGGGCTGGGCCGCCAGTCCCATCACGGAATCTTCGTCCAGGTGGTCGTAGTGATTATGGGAGATCACCACGATGTCTATCCGGGGCAGTTCATCCAGGGCTAGAGCCGGCTGGGTGCGGCGCTTGGGGCCCAAAAATGAGAACGGCGAGGCCCTTTGGCTGAACTGGGGGTCGGTGAGGATGTTCTTGCCATTGCGCCGGACCAGCAGGGTGGCATGCCCCAGCCAGGTAATCGAGGAGCCCGGCTTTTCTCCGTTCAGCATACCGGCATCCGGGCGGGCAGTCCTGATGTGATAGCCGTTCTCGGGCTCATGGGGCAGACCGTCGCGCATGCGTTCCCAGCGCCATTTCATGAAGCTCCCCTGGGGGGGCGTGGGGTGGTTGTTCCTGAAGCCGTGGGGGGTGTGGTGCGGCTTTTCCGGATCGTAATAGGGATTGGGAGGGGAACAGGAGGAAAGCCAGAACCACGCCGCGATGAATAGCGTTCCCGCCAGATATACCATTTTGCCGCCCTTGTTCATGGGTCACTCTTCTCTTTGCCGGGGGCATTACTGCCAAATTTACAGCAGCACCCAGTCCGGCTGTGTTCGAGCCTCGCGCCTGTAATTATTTAACGCCAGTAATTCTTTCCGGATTCTTTCTGGATTCTAGCACCGGGGAGAATCAATCGCCAAACCTCTTTTCGGTGTATGGCTGCCGGGCGGGTCCTTCCAGGAACTCCACGATTTCCCCGATGGTGTCCTCGGGCCTTATCAGCCCACCGTTCCGGTGCAACCCCAGGAACCTTTCCAGGTGGGGAAAGTCTTCCCGGCTCACGGCCCGCAGCCCGGCCTGCATGGGCGTGTCCACCACCCCGGGCTGGTAGTCCAGCACGGCTATATCTCCGGCCGAGGGCGATGCTCCGGCCGAGGGCGATGCTCCTGCCGTCGGCAGTGCGGCGGGGTTTTCCACTATCTCCTGCCCCAGCACCCTGCTGGCCATGCTGAGGGCCGCCTTGCTGGCGCAATAGACAGTCCAGCCCGCATAGGGCTTGTGCGCTGCCCCCGATGAAAGGTTCACGATCCTCAGGCTTAGATTGGCAAAGCTGCGGGCGAAATGCCCCATGAGCCAGATGGGGGCCACGGTGTTGAGCTTGAAGGCTCCCAACAGTTCAGCCATGGGTGGCTTGCCCGGCGGCGCCACCGGTTGAACACAGGCCGCGTTGTTTACCAGTCCCAGCCTCCGGCAGTCCGTCGGCAGCGCCCCGGCGTCAAAGTTCCTGGTGAAATACTCCTCCACGGCCTCCAGGTCGGCCAGGTCCAGCCGCACATGCCGGTACCCGTCGTGGGAAATATCCCCCCCACGGCGCGAAATGCCCACCACGCTCCAGCCCGCATTCAGCAGCCGCAGGGCCAGGGCCCTGCCGATGCCCGAGCTGGTTCCGGTGATCACGCAGGTTTTTTCCGTCATGGGACTTGCTCCCGGTGGGGTTATTTTTTCCGGATCATAACCGCCAGCGAGGCCAGCAGGGCCAGGGCAAAGGCCAGCGATATCAGGTGCCCGTGACGCGAGTAAAAGGACGGCCCCAGGGTAGTCCTGATGTCGGCCACCACCGCGCCCGGCTCGAACTGCCCGGTGCGGGGAGAGTGCTGTCGCCCCGCGGGGTCGATGAGCATGCTCTCCCCGTTCTGGGAAAGGAACACCAGGGGCATGTCGTTCTCGATGGCCCGGAAGCTGGCATAAATGGCCAGCTGGTCGCTGACGCTTGTTTTGCCGAACCAGGCCAGGTTGGCCAGTACCACTCCGATCCTGGCTCCGGCCCGGGCCATTCCCCGGGCGACATTCTCCACAGAGGCGTCGAAGCAGATCAGGGGAGCCAGGTGGGTCACGGCGCCGATGGCGAAGGTGGTGTAATCGCGGCCCGGCGTGAACTCGGATATCTGGGGAATCATCCTCACCAGCAGGTTGCGGAAGGCGGGAAAAGCCTCCGCCAGGGGAATGTACTCCCCGAACGGGATGAGGGTTATCTTGTGGTAGGTCTCCCGGGCCGCCCCGTGCTCGTCCACATGCACGGCGGCTCCGTAGTAGCGCCGTTCCACCCGTCCGTCCGGAAGGCGGTCCGCCGCCAGATCCGAGGTGGCCAATACCAGCTGAACCCCCTGCTCGCGCACCCACTGCTCCACCGCCTGGCGCATTTCGGGAGCATAGAAATAGGGCCGGGGATAAACCGACTCGGGCCAGAGCACCACCACCGGCACGCCGGGCCGGCGCTCCACACCGGCCAGGGCGGCGCTTGAATCATCCAGCAGGGCCCTGAGGTTCCGGTGCCTCACCGAGTGGGACAGGGCCGGGTTGGAGGCCAGGTGCCCCAGGGTGAAATTGGGCTGGATGCCCACCACGGTCACCATCCGCATGTCACCATCGGCGGCCCCCTGGTTGCTGGCCGGGTTGCTGAACTCCGCCTTCCGCAGGTCGTCCACCCGGCTGATATTCCAGGCGCCATAGGCATAGGCCGCCACAAAAAGCACTGCCAGCCCCGCCCCCCCATGGCGCAAAAGCCTGGGGTGGATCTCGCCGGGGGCGATCCGGGCGCGCAACCAGCCATACAGCCAGAACTGCAGGGGCAGGTAGAGCAGGTTCAGCCCCCCCGAGCCCAGCACCCCGGCAAACTGTACCAGTTCGGCCAGGGGATACATGAGCTGGCCGTAGGTCCAGAACAGAAAGCGCGGCAGATACAGCTGCAGCACGGTCACCCACAGCGTGGTGAACAGCGCCGACGTTAGAGGCCGCCGCCAGGTCAGGGCGAAGGGCACGCCCAGCAGCAAAAAAGTCTCCAGCCCCTGCAAAGTGCCATACCCCAGCAGGGTCACCCCGAAGGCCAGCGGCCAGGGCAGGTGCCCGTACACATGGGAAGTGTTGGTGACCCAGCCCCCGGTGATGACCGCGAAGGTGGCTCCGGCCGCCCAGCATACCAGCAGCACCCGTCCCCAGCCCTTCCAGCGGGCGCGGCGGGCCTCTCCCTTCTCCTCACCGGACGGGGGGGCTGTGCGCAGGGCCAGATCCAGGCCCAGCAGAAGGGGCACGAATATGAACGGCCACACGAACCCCAGGCCCAGATGGGGCGTTCCGGCGGAAAGAAGCAGCCCGCCGGCCACCGGCAGCAGCAGCATGGCCCCCCACAACAGGCGGCGGTCCGAGAGAAGGCGTTCTGGAAGCTGGGGATTTATCATGGCCGGATGGCTTTGCTCTGCTTAAAGGGCTGTTCGGGAAAAGTTCACCTGGGGAATCCTACCCCCTTTGGCGGGCCGGGAAAAGCCCCGGTGCCGGGTATGTGCAGGATGGGTAATGCCCTTCAGGGCTCACGGCGCCGGCGGGGGTGCCATTCCCGTTCCAGGAACTCGGCCTCTGCCGCCGTGGTCTGCCGGCCCAGCAGGGCATTGCGGTGCGGAAAGCGTCCGAAAATCTGAATGGTTTCCAGGTACAGGTCTGCAATGCGCCCCATGAATGACAGTGATTCCATCTCCCCGGCGCAGTAATGGATCACCGGGTTGACCTGACGCTGCTTTTCCGGCGATTCGGCGTGCAGATAGGGCAGGGCGGCGTAGTAGCGTTCCCGGGGGATGAAATCCACCCAGTCGGCCGGGCGTACAAAAAACATCCGCGTCGCCTCCTGGGCCTTGTTGTCGGTGGCGT
>JAOUPZ010000203.1 GCA_029879595.1 Deltaproteobacteria bacterium
CGGGGTTCAACGATGAGTACCGGGGCTTCAGCGGCGGCTTTGAAAAAGCCCTGCAGGGGTTAAAAAACGCCAAGGGCGCAGGAATGAAGACCGGGCTGAGGCTTACCCTGACCCGGCGCAACGCCCAGGAGGTCGGCGCCATGGCCGAACTCACAGCCGGGCAGGGCATAGACAGGTTCTATCTTTCGCACTTGGTGTATTCCGGCCGCGGCAAGCATTTGACAGGAGAGGACCTGCCCCCGGAAGAAACCCGGATGCAGCTGCTGGAGTTGTTTCTGCTGGCCGAGAGAATGCTGGAGCAGGGCCAACCCCTGCGGATCGTCACCGGTGCCAATGACTCTGGCGGGCCTCTGCTTCTGCGCTGGATAGGGGAACGGTACGGACAGGAAGCCGGCGGCAAAATACACACCCTGCTCAAACGCCGGGGAGGAAACTCCGCGGGGGAGCGGCTCCTGGCCATTACCCACCGCGGCGACGTCCATCCGGACCAGTTCTGGCGGAAGGACACGCTGGGCAATGTCCGCCGGGAAAGCCTGGCCGAGATCCTGGCCCACCCCCTGCTGGCCATGCTGCGGGAAAGAGACAGGCACATCACCGGACGCTGCTCCGGCTGCGCCTATCTGGAAATATGCCGGGGATCGCACCGGGAGCGGGCCCTGGCGGCCACCGGAGACGTCTGGTCTTCAGACCCGGCCTGCGTTATGCGGGATAGTGAAATAACAACACCGGCCAAGGTGGTTGCCGGGGGAATGGCCTGAAAACAACAAATCACGGGTAAACGATGCGAAAAGTCCTTATCAGCACATACATCACGGCCTGCGCCAGAAGCGCCGCCTTCATCATGCTGTTCCTGTTTTGCGCCCTTGCCGGGCCGTATGGCGACGCCCATGCCGGCGGGATAGGCTCCCGGGTCTTGGTGGTGGAACGCGCCACCGGCTCCCTGGCAATTTATGACTACCAGGAGCGCAAGCTCCTACCCAAACGGATTGAGGGCCTGGGCAACCTGCGTCATGCCCTGATGGCCTTTACGCCGGATCTGAGATATGCCTTCCTGGCAACCCGCAACGGACAGCTGAGCCGGATCGACCTGACCTCCATGGAAGTGGCCGGCGGAGTGTTCACCAGCGAGAACTCCATTGACATAGCCATCAGCCAGGACGGCCGCTACATCGCCACCGCCGAATACCAGCCCGGCGGGATCACCATTCTTGATGCCCAGACCCTCAAGGTTGTCAAACGCATCCCGACCTCCTTCCAGCACAACGGCCAGGAGGTCCCCACGCGCGTTACCGGAATCGTGGACGCCCCCGGCAACAGGTTTGTGGCCGTGCAGATGGAAGGCGCCAGAATCATGCTCATTGATGCCTCCAAGCCGGATTTTCCCGTGGAGCACAGCTTTCCTACTGTTGACGACATGCCCTACGACGCCATGATCACGCCGGACGGCAGGTTCTATCTGGTGGGGCATATAGAGTCTCCGCGGGTTTCGATCCTGGACCTGCACAATCTGAACCTGGGTGTGCGGGAAATATCCCTGCTGGACCCCGGTAAAAAATATGACAAGGGAACTCCCTTCAAGATGCCCCACATGGCCTCCTGGGCGGTGGCCGGCAACAAGGTGTTTGTCCCCCTGGTGGGTGAGGACAGGCTGGCCGTACTGGACGGGGAAAGCTGGAAGTTCATCGCTTCGGTCCCCCTGCGTGGTCATCCTGTGTACGCTGTTGTATCGCCCACCGGCAAGGAAATATGGGTGAGTTTTTCCGGTGAAAAGGATGATTCCTATATTCAGGTGGTGGACACACGGTCCATGAAGGTCACCAAGGAACTAAAGATCGGACGCAGGATATACCACATGGACTTCACTCCCAGGGGGGCCTACTTGCTGGTAACGGCAAACCTGGACAACAAGCTGTTCCTGGTAAACGCCAATACCTACAAGATTGAAGACGAGCAAACGCTGAACTCTCCCTCGGGCGTGTTTGGGGTATGGCGGGCCTACCGCATCGGGCTCTGACAGGTTTTTTCGGCGTGTGGGGGTTACACCGGACTCGAAATGGCATAATCTAACGTAAACATGGCGAGTATTTCGATATTTTTAACCGGAGGCACCAAGTTATGAGTCTTAACACGGACCAGCAGGATGCACTGGCCCGGGAGATCCAGCACAGGGTGCCCTTTGTGATCCATCCCTTTGATGTCATCGGGGAAAAACTGGATATCTCCCCGGACCAGGTGCTGGAACAACTGCGCCAATGGAGCGCTGAAGGCAAGCTCAGGGAAATCTGCGGAGTACTGGAAGGTGACCTGCTAGGTTATGAAAGCGCGCTGATTGCCGCCAGGGTGCCCGATAACACGCTGGAACGAGTCGTGGAAATCCTGAACGCCCACCCCACGGTGACCCACAATTACATGCGCAACCACGACTTCAATGTGTGGTTTACCCTGGCCGCCCCCCGGGAAATGGGACTGGAAAACCACCTTACTGCGTTGTCACGGCTTACCGGCCTGGCTGACCTGCACCCCATGCGCCGCACCTGCACCTTCAAGATCGGGGTGAACTTCGGCCTGAAAAACCTGGAGAACTCCACCGAATCCCGGCCCGGCACCCCATCCGGCTGTGAGGAGAGCGAACCTCCCCGCCCCATGACTCCCACGGAGCGGGAAAAAATTATCTTCAGGGCCATGCAGACCCCGCTGCCGCTGGACAGAAGACCCTTCGCCAGGCTGGCCGAATCTCTGGGCCTTGAGGAGGATGAAATAATCGGGTTCGGGAAAACCCATCTGGGCGGTGCCTTGAGGCGCTACATGGCCACCTTCCGGCACAGGAAGCTGGGGGTGCGCGGAAACGGAATGGTGGTCTGGAACGTCCCGCCGGAGCAGCTTCAGGAAAAAGGAATGCTGCTGGCATCCCAGCCCGAGGTCAGCCATTGCTATGCCCGGGAATCGTTTCCGGCATTCCCCTATTCCCTTTACACCATGATCCATGGGGCAGACGAGGAGCATTGCCGTCAGACGACAAAACGGCTTGCCCAAACCGTGGAAATAGACGAATATCTAATATTATTCAGCAGCCGTGAGTTTAAAAAATGCCGCCTTCGGTATTTTCTTCCTGAACTGGAAGACTGGTGGCGGACAAATGGCAGCGTTCCCGGACAGAGAAAAAACTCTGACCGCCAGGAAGGTGAAAACTCCGGAGTTTTCGCCTGAACCGTACCCAGCAGGACACCCACGCGCCGACAACGGCGGTTGTTATGTTCGGGCCAACTGTCAAAAGTCGGAATATTCAATGAAGTCACCAGAGAAAAACACCGCAGTATCAGGAGTGGATGCGTCTGCGCGGGAGATGTTTCCCGCCCCGGGAGGCACCCAGAGCATGCCCTATCTGCCAATATTTCTGAATATCAGGGCTCAGTCCTGCCTGGTGGTGGGCGGAGGGGAGATTGCCGCCCGCAAGGCCTCCCTTTTGCTGAAGGCCGGGGCAGTCGTAACAGTGGTTTCACCGCAGCTCACGGGAATCCTGGAGCACATGGCGGAAACCGGCCGTGTGCAGTGGCGGCAGGGGGAGTTCTCGGAGTCGGACCTGGATAATATCAATCTGGTTATCGCCGCCACCAATTCCAGCCCGGTGAACATCAGTGTGCACAAGGAGGCTACCGTCAGAGGCATTCCCGTCAATGTGGTGGACAACCCGGAGCTGTGCACCTTCGTGATGCCGGCCATCATAGATCGCAATCCGCTGCTGGTAGCCGTATCCACCGGAGGAGCCTCCCCCACCTTCAGCCGCCTCATCCGAACACGGCTTGAGCAGATGATCCCCTCCGGTTTTGGCAGAATGGCCGCCCTGGCCGGACGTTTCCGCCAACGGGTGAAGGACTCCCTTGCGGAACCCGCGGACCGCAGAAGGTTCTGGGAACATGTGCTGGACGGCCCCATATCCGAAAGGCTGATGGAACTTCCGGCAGAACAGGCGGCCGGCGAACTGGAGCGCGCCCTGGCCCAGGCCCAGAGTCAGGCCCAGAATGGCGAGTTGGCCCAGAGCAGCTCCAGGGGCTGTGTATACCTTGTGGGTGCAGGTCCGGGGAACCCGGATATGCTGACCCTGGGTGCGCTGCGGATCATCGGCAAGGCCGATGTTGTGGTTTATGACAGGCTGGTCTCACTGGAAGTGCTTGAATATGCCCGACGGGATGCCGAGCTCATCTTTGTGGGCAAGGAAAAGGGGCACCATAACCGCCCCCAGGAGGAAATCAACGACCTTCTGGTGGAACTGGGACGACAGGGCAAACAGGTGGTCCGGCTCAAGGGAGGCGATCCGCTGGTGTTTGGGCGGGGCGGCGAGGAGGCCCTCAAGCTGATCTCAAACGGGATTCAGTGCCGTATCATTCCGGGAATGACCGCCGCAGTGGGATGCGCCGCCACAACCGGCATACCCCTCACCCATCGCGGGATATCCCATTCCTGCATGCTGGTCACCGGTCACCTCAAGGACGGCGTGCTGGACCTGAACTGGGAAGCCATGGCCCACCCCAGGCAGACCCTGGTTATCTACATGGGACTGACCGGCCTGGATGAGCTTTGCTCAAAACTGATCTCTCACGGCCTGAGCGGCAGCACCCCGGCAGCCTGCATTGAACAGGGCACCACCCCCGCGCAAAGGGTGATTGAGGGCACGCTGGAAAACCTCCCGCAGATAACCTTGCAGGCCGGGCTCAAGCCCCCCGTTCTGACCGTGATCGGAGAGGTGGTGGGGCTGCGGAGCAAAATCAATCCCCGGGCTCAGGAATAGCCCCCTCAGGCAGGATTCCTGGCCGGGTCACCGGCCAGGCCGCCCGGGGAATCAACGTCCCGGCAGATACTCGGTCAGAAATCCCAGGAAGGCCTTCCACGATTTTTCGTCCGCCTCCTTGCGGTAACGGTCAGAACCGAACACCGTGAAGGCGTGGGGGGCTCCTGAGTACACCTGAATCTCGTAGTTTATCCCGGCGGTCTCCAGTTCCTTGGAAAACGTGGAAACATCGTCCATGCTCACGGCGCTGTCGGCCCCTCCGTGAAGAATCAACACCGGGGAAGTGCTCTTGGGGTAGCTCTGTCCCTGGGGCGTGGCCAACCCCCCGTGAAAGCTCACATAACCCGATATTTCACCGCCCTGGCCGGATCGCGCCAGTTCCAGGGTCGCCGATCCGCCGAAACAGTAGCCGATAACCACGGTTTTTCCCCGGCTGAACTTCCGGGCCTGCTGCAGCCCCCCCATGAGACGTCTGCGCATGGTTTCCCGGTCCTTGTACAGCTTTCCCGACTCGGCGCGTTTGGAATCGGTGTCCTGCGGGCGGTTGCCCTTGCCATACAGATCAATGGCGAAGACATCATAGCCCAGGGCGCTAATCATCTCAGCGCGTTTGTGCTCATAGTCGGTCGGCCCGTCCCAGTCGTGAATGACCACCACCAGACCCTTGGCGCTGCCCTTGGCCCGGGCCTGATATCCCTCAAAGGCTCCTCCGTCAACCTGGTACTCAACCACTTCGCCGCCCAGGGCCACGGGCAGCCAGCACAGCGAAAACACTCCCCAAGCAACCAGCAACTTTAAACCTTTCATGGCGTGTCTCCTCATTTGCAGCAGTGCACAGCAACAAGGCCTCCGGAAAAACCGGCTGCCTGACCAATCCATTAACCAGGAGGCAATTAAGAACCTGCCAACAGGGTAGATTATATAATGATTTTATTTTTTTATGGTGAAGAAACTTTTTTTGTACCGGCGCAACCCTGGACAGCCCTTTTGCCCAAATACCTCTGGAATTAAAGCGGATATTTTTGTTTTTTTTTAGGGACCGCACTCCCCTGG
>JAOUPZ010000204.1 GCA_029879595.1 Deltaproteobacteria bacterium
GCCGGTCCCCACGTGAGCATCGCTGGCCGATGCGAACCAGCAGCACCGAGCATCGCCTGCCGATGCGAACCAGCAGCACCGAGCATCGCCTGCCGATGCGAACCAGCAGTACCGAGCATCGCTGGCCGATGCGAACCAGCAGTACCGAGCATCGCTGGCCGATGCGAACCAGCAGCACTGAGCATCGCCTGCCGATGCGAACCATATGCCCTGTGCAGGGGGACAGCAACCCAGCTTGAATCATTGAGCCAAGCTCCCCCTCCCTGCATCGCGGGGAGGGGGTTGGGGGGTGGGGTTCCTTGGCCGGGGGGTGAGGGAACAGGGGGTTGGGAGGTGATGGTGCCGGAAGCCTCCGTCCCGGCTTTGCATCCCAGCCGGGCGGGGGTATAGTTTTAACTTGAACCTTGACGCCGGCCAGGGATGATTTCAGGCCATGGACAAACGCCTTGCTTTTATATCCTATGAGCATATTGCTGAAGATAAACGGTGAGGACGTCCGGCTGGAATCAACCTCCAGCCTGGCTGAATACCTGGAGGGCCTGAAGCTGACCGCTCCGGACAGCGGCGTGGCCGTTGTGCGCAACGGGGAGATTGTGCGCAGGGCCGACTGGGGCGCGGTGAAGCTGGCCGATGGCGATGAACTGGAGGTAGTGCGGGCCACCCAGGGAGGCTGAAACGGAAGGGCGATGAACGACGACGACAAAGATAGCGGCAAAGATAGCGGCAACGACATCCTGAAAATCGGCGGCGAGGACTATCGCTCCCGGCTGATCGTGGGCAGCGCCCGCTATCCCAATCACCAGGTGCTGCTGGAGGCCCTGCGGGCCAGCGGCACCGAGCTGGTCACGGTGGCCCTGCGCCGGGTGAACCTGGACGACCCCACGGGGGAGAACATGCTGAGCCTGCTGCGGCGGGAGAACTTCCGGCTGCTGCCCAACACCGCCGGGTGCTACACCGTGCGCGATGCCGTGCTGACGGCGGAACTGGCCCGGGAGGCCCTGGGCACCGACCTGATCAAGCTGGAGATAATCGCCGACGAGGACACCCTGTACCCGGACGCGGAAAAGCTGCTGGAGGCGGCCCGCATCCTGGTGGACAAGGGGTTCCGGGTAATGCCCTACAGCATCGACGACCCCATCACCTGCAAGCGGCTGGAGGATATCGGCTGCGTGGCCGTAATGCCCCTGGGATCGCCCATCGGCTCGGGCATGGGAGTGCTGAACCCGTATAACCTGCGCCTGATCCGCGATAAGGTAACACTGCCCCTGATCGTGGACGCCGGGATCGGCACGGCCTCCGATGTGGCCATTGCCATGGAGGCCGGCTGCGACGCGGTGCTGGTGGACACAGCCATCGCCAAGGCACGCGAGCCGGTGCTGATGGCCGAGGCCATGCGGGCCGCCTGTGAGGCCGGGCGCAAGGCGTTCCGGGCCGGACGCATCCCCCGCAAGCAGTTCGCCGAGGCCTCCAGCCCCACCGAGGGGGTGGTGCGCTCAGACATTGACTGAGGCCGGCTTGTTTATCACGATCCCTTTCTCCACGCCCTTTCTCCACGTCCTTTCCTCCCAGCCCTGTCAGCCATGCCGGATTTCCGCTTTTACCTGATAACCGACCGGAGGAACTCCCGCCACGATCCGCTGAAAATACTGCCGGGGCTGGCCCGGGCCGGGCTGCGTGCGTTGCAGGTGCGGGAAAAGGACCTGGAGCCCCGGCAACTGGCGGACTACTGCACTGACTTGCAGGCAGCCTTGCAGGCAGCCTTGCAGGCGGGCTTGCAGGCCGGCTTGCAGGCGGCCCTGCAGGCGGGCTTGCAGGCGGCCCTGCAGACGGCAACTGGGCAGGACGAACTGAAGGGAGGGAGAGCAGAGCCCGGGCTGCGGATGTTCCTGAATGACCGGGCGGACCTGGCCCTGGCCCTGGGGCTGGCCGGGGTGCATCTGCGGGAGGACAGCCTGCCGGTGGCCCGGCAGGCCCCCGCGCTGAGGGAGTCCCTGCTGTTCGGCGTTTCCACCCACAACCTGGAGGGAGTGCGTGCCGCCGAGCGGGGCGGGGCGGCCTTCGCCACCTTCGGGCCGGTCTTTCCCACGGCCTCCAAGGCCGGGTACGGGGAGCCGGTGGGGCTGGAGGCGCTGGCCGAGGCGGCCCGGGCCAGCAGTCTGCCCCTGTACGCCCTGGGCGGAGTGAAGCCGGATAACGCCCGCCTGTGCCTGGAGGCCGGGGCCGCCGGGGTGGCCGCCATCTCAGCGGTCTGGAATGCGCCCGACCCCCTGGAGGCGCTGGAGGAGTTCCGCGCCGCCCTGGGGGGTCTGTAGATCACCGCCGCGTGGTTTGCCGGCGAAACGCTTTTATTTGCCGGATACCGCAGCCTGGAGAGATTTTTCCGCCTGTGAGTCCACCCACCAGAAGGTGAAATGCCCGGTGGGATAATAGTACAGGGGCAGCTTTTTCGGATAGCGCAGCTTGTCCCAGTAAGTCACCCGGTGGCTGGCGATATACCAGTGGGGCACCACATAGCTCTCATGCCACAGCACCCGGTCCAGGGCATGGGTTGCGGTGAGCAGACTCCCGCGGTCCTTGGCCGCGATCACGGCCTCCACCAGCGCGTCCACAGCCGGGCTCCTGATGCCGACAAGATTGCGCGAGCCCTCCTGCCCGGCGGACTCCGAATGCCAGTAATCCCGCTGCTCGTTGCCCGGCGACTGGCTCTGGCCGAAGGTGCTCACGATCATGTCGTAGTCGAAGGCCCGCAGCTTCTGTTCGTATACCGCCGAGTCCACCACCTTCATGCTGACCTTGATCCCCAGCCGGCTGAGGTTGTTCAGAAAGGGCTCGGTGATGCGCTCAAAGGCCGGCGAGACCAGGGTCACGCCGAAGACCATCTTCCTGCCGGTTGAAGCCTCGGTCAGCACCCCGTCCTGCACATCCCAGCCGGCTTTGCGCAGAAGCTCGATGGCATTGCGCAGCCTGCGACGCAGGGCCTCAGGCGGGTGTTCCCCGCCCATGGGTTCGGTGAACACCTCGGGGGGAATCTTGTCCTTCCAGGGCTCCAGCAGCTTCAGCTCCTCCGGGGTGGGCAGGCCCTCGGCGGCCAGTTCCGAGTTGTCAAAATAGCTGTCGTTTTCGGTGTACTGGCCATAGAACAGGTTCTGGTTGCTCCACTCGAAGTCAAAGGCCAGGGCGATGGCCCGCCGCACTTCACGGCTGGCAAACAGCGGATTGCGCAGGTTGAACAGATAGCCCTGCATGCCGGCGGTATTGCTGTGCTTCAGGTTCTCCTTCCTGATCCAGCCCTGATCCCACTTTTCCCCGGCGACATCCACCGCCCACTGCTTGGAGCTGTTGACCCAGAGCAGATCGAACTCCCCGCTCTTGAACCCCTCCAGGGCCACGGTCTGGTCGCGGTAGTACTTGACCACCACCTGATCGAAGTTATAGCGGCCCTTGTTCACCCCCAGGTTCGCGCCCCAGTAATCCTTGTTGCGCCGGTACCGGATGTTCTTGCCGAAGTCCACCGACTCCATCACATACGGCCCCGAGCCCACGGCCCGGTTGTTGAAGTCCTTGCCGAAATCCCCCTTGGAATACACATGGCGGGGCAGCACGGGCAACTGTCCCAGGATCATCGCCAGCTCGTTGTTGCGCCGGGTGAACACGAACCGCACGGTTCTTTTGTCCGGGGTCTCCACGCTCTTCACGTCCTGGTAGTAATAGCGGTAAAAGGGCGAGGCGGCATCTCCCATCAGGGCCTTGAAGGTGAACTCCACGTCCTGGGCCTCCACCGGGCGGCCATCGGAAAAGCGGGCCTGGGGCCGCAGCCGGAACGTCACCGAGAGTCCGTCGGCCGCCAGGTCGATGGTCTCGGCCAGCAACCCGTATTCGGCGAAGGGTTCATCGTCCGAGCCGGTGGCCAGCGATTCGAACACCAGCGCCCCCAGCAGCAGCGCCGAGCGCCCCTTGAGGGCGAAGGGGTTGAGGCTGTCGAAGCTCCCCTCCGCGGACAGGTTCAGCGTTCCTCCCTTTGGCGCATTCGGGTTGGCGTATTCGAAGTGCGAAAACCCCTTGGGATATTTCAGGGTTCCTCCCAGGGACAGACCGTGCCGGGGCTCGGCCCGGGCCACGCCGGCAAACAGCAGCGCCACACAGGCCGCGCCCAGCAGGGTCGTGGCCCAGTGCGGGCGGGCGGCTCCCCCGCGGCGGCAGTGGTTTCTGGTCCGGGGCGCAGAACAGGCGCTCCCCTGGCTTGAAGTGGTGGTCTGGCCCACCCTGGTTCCCGTTGGCATCCTGAGCATCTCCTTATCGCTGGTTTGTTCCCGGGCCCGCCCTCCCCTTGCGGCGGTTCCGCCCGACTGAAAGACCTGGTCTGGCCAAGGGTATCACAAGCCCCCGGCGCGGGTAAGCACACTCCTGTTTAGAACTCCGCCGCTGTGGGGGGTTCAATCAAAATGCGGGATAGCCACCGCAAGAAAGAACCGGGCCGTATGTGCGGCTGAAAGGCATCTGTTCGGTTAAATAATCAATGCCATTGCCGGTAAATCATGTCATCATGCGGTATTTGGATTTCATACACAGGTGATGGGACAATCCCTTTTTTTTAATATTCCTGTCACACATTCCGACCCAGGTTTTTCTCTGCGGGAGGAATGGCGCGGATTTTATCTGGAGTTGTGAAATGAGGCGTATTTATCATGTGTTTTTCCCCACGAGCAAAACGGGGCCGAACAGCCATTGCAAAACCAGGAAAACAGATGTGCTGAAGGTTCCGATGGCCGCGATGACCGCGATGGGCCTGATGGCCGTGCTGACTTCAGGGACGGCGCTGCTGCTGGCGGGGTGCTCCGGCAAGGACGAAAAACGCCAGGACCAGGGACGGCAGCAGACCGCAGCGGCCAGCGCCCGTATCGATTGGAAGATGGCCAGTGCCTTTGAGGGCAGCGTGCCCCTGATGGGAACAGGCGGAGTGTATTTCAGTGAGACCCTTGAGAAGGCCTCGGGGGGGGCGGTCAGGATCAGGTTCAATAATCCGGGCGAACTGGTCCCGGCGCTGGATGTGTTCGCGGCCACCAGCGAGGGGCGGGTTGACGCGGCCTGGTCCGCCGCCGGGTACTGGAGCGAAAAGATACCCGCCGCCTCATTGTTCACCGGGGTGCCCTTCGGGCCGGACACAAGCGAATTCCTGGCCTGGCTGTATCACGGCGGGGGGCTCAGAATCTGGCAGGAAATCTACGGCCGGCACAATATCGTGCCCATCCCCTGCGGGGCCATCCCCCCGGAAGCCTCCGGCTGGTTCACCAAGCCCGTGACCAGCCTGGAGCAGTTCAAGGGAATGAAGATCAGGTTCTACGGTCTGGGCGGCGAGGCCATGCAGAAACTGGGGGCCTCGGTGCAGCTGCTGGCCGCGGGTGAGATATACCAGGCCTTGGAGCGGAACATGCTCGACGCCACCGAATTCTCCCTGCCCAGCATCGACCGCAAGTACAACTTCAACAAGGTGGCCTCCCATTATTATTTCCCCGGCTGGCATCAGCAGGTTTCCATTCTGGAACTGCTCATCAACAGGGAGCGCTGGAACGGTCTGTCCCCCGCCGATCAGGCACTGATCAATGCGGTCTGCCGCGACACCATCGTGCAGAGCATCACCATGGGCGAATTCAGGCAGGGTGAGGCCCTGGATTATTTCAAGAACCAGGGAGTGGAGATTCACTACTGGCCCGACTCCATCATCCAGGGATTCAAAAAGGCCTACGACGAGGTGGTGAAGGAGAAGCAGGCCGGAGACGCGGATTTCCGCCGGGTGTACCAGTCCTACGAATCCTTTCGTAAAAAATACTCGCCCTGGG
>JAOUPZ010000205.1 GCA_029879595.1 Deltaproteobacteria bacterium
CTTCCAGCAGAACGATGCGTCCGATGGCCTCCCGGGTTCCCAGGTGCATTCTGATCCGGGTGCGCTGGGTGAGGTTCCGGGGCGAGTCTTTCAGCAGCTTGAGTTCCACGTTTATGATGTAGCTGGACAGCAGAGAGCCGGGAGCGGCCAGCTGGTCTCCCCGGGAGATCTCCTCCTTGGATAATCCTATCAGGTTGATGGCGGCCCGCTGGCCACACTGGATGTCCTCCACCCCCTGGCCATGGACCTGCATGCCCCGAATGCGCAAGGGGCGGGCCTGGGGATATTGCAGCACCTCGCCGCTGCGGTTGAGGCGGCCCGCCAGCACCGTTCCGGTGATAACGGTCCCGAATCCCTTGAGAGTGAAGCTGCGATCCACGGGAAACCGGAAGGGGTGATCCGCGTTGCGCGAGGCTACCCGGCCGGTGAGCCGGGTCAGTTCCTCCTTGAGCTGTTCCAGCCCCTGGCCGGTGACAGTGGAGACGGGAATGATGGGCGCCTCTTCCAGAAATGTGCCGGCAATCTGCTCCCGCACGTCATCCATGCAGAGCTCCAGCAGTTCCTCGTCCACCAGATCCACCCGGCTCAGGGCGATCACGCCCTGCCCCACCCCCAGCAGGTCGCAGATGTGCAGGTGCTCCAGAGTCTGCGGCATAACGCCTTCGTCGGAGGCGATCACCATCAGCACCGCGTCCATCCCGGCGGCTCCGGCCAGCATGTTGTGAACGAATTTCTCGTGGCCGGGAACGTCGATGAAGGAGACATTGTTGCCGTCCCGGTCGATATAATGGGCGAATCCCAGATCTATGGTGATGCCCCGGGCCTTTTCCTCGGCAAAGCGGTCCGGGTCGGTTCCGGTAAGGGCCTTGACCAGTGTGCTTTTTCCATGATCTATGTGGCCGCTTGTGCCGATAACCAGATGCATTTGCCGGGGCTCAGGGTTGTGATTTTATAATCTGGCAGGACCCTTCGAAGTACACCCCGTTTTCCATGATCAGCTCCCGGGTCTGGATAGCCCCCTTGACTGATCCGGGCAGACTGATCTGCACGTTGTTCCGGGAGATTACATCCCCCACCACCTGCCCGCTGGATATCAGGTTCTCGGTCTTGATGTCGGCGTTAACCTGGGCGGTGTTACCCAGGATGATCAGGGAGTCGCTCTCCAGTCTGCCTGTGAACCGGCCATCTATGCGCAGTCCTCCCTTGACCTTGAGCGTTCCCTCCAGTGTGGTGCTTTCACTGATGAAGCTGGTGGTTTTTGTCTTATGGCTGATCTTGGAAGTCTTCTTTTTCCCCAGTCCAAAGGGCATTGGCTGTTCTCCTGAAAAGTTTACCGGCTGTATCCTTCACGATAATGCTACCGGCTGAAATGTGCAAAGTTCTTCAATGGGCTTCGCCAACAGGGTTGATCCGGTCCGTATTCCCCGAGGCGGCTGTTCACTCGGGTTCTGTATGTGGCGCCCGGGCCATGAGAATCTCGAACAGGCGGTTGAAGTCCTCCAGCGAGTAATATTCGATTTCGATGCACCCGCCTCCCTCCGGGGTATCGCGGCCCTGGCGCCGGATGCCGATCCGGGTTCCCAGGGAGCGTTCCAGCGTCTCCGCAGCGGCGGTGAAGTGCAGTTCTTCCCGGAGCCGCCCGTTGTCCCGGTGCGGCGCTGCCGCCTCTCCCTTGTCCCCGCCGGTCTTCCTCGCGGCGGTTTCCCGCTCCCTGTTTACCAGCTGTTCGACCTCCCTCACGGACAGGTCCCGTGTGAGCACGCTTTTGCGCAGGGCCAGTTGCTTCACCGGATCGGTCACGGCCAGCAGCGCCCGGGCATGTCCCACGCTCAGCCGCCCATGGTCCAGGTCCTGCTGGATGGACTGGGGCAGGGATAAAAGGCGGATCATGTTGGCAATGGTGGAGCGGTCCTTGCCCACCCGCCGGGACAGGGCCTCCTGGGTATAGCCGTACTGGTCCAGCAGGGTCCGGTAGGCCAGGGCCTCCTCCAGCGGTGTCAGCTGCTCCCGCTGCAGGTTTTCCACCAGCGCCGCCTCCAGCAGGTTGGCATCTGGGATTTGGCGGACGACCACCGGCGCGTTTTCCCAGGCCAGCAAGGTGATGGCCTTCAGGCGCCGTTCCCCGGCGACCAGTTCGTATTCCCCCTTGCGCTCCGGGTGGGGGCGCACCACCAGGGGCTGAATGACCCCCTGGCTTTGGATGGAACGTGAAAGCTCGCGGATCTGTTCGGGGTTGAAATGCCGGCGGGGCTGGTTGGGGTTGGGATGTATCCGGTGCAGGGGCATCCGGGCCACATATTCCCCCCTGTCGCCGGTCGGGGAGGCATTCTGCTCTTTTTCCGCGGACGGGCCGTTTTCCGGGATGGGTTCTGCGCTCATGGTATTCCCGACAAGTGGTGCTTTCCGTGGGCCGCCCCGGCGGTGGGGCCGGAGAAAAAAACTGGTCCCGGTTCAGCGGACGCCGCGCCTGATGCGGGCTTCCAGGGTTTTAATTCTCTTTTCCAGTATGGTCGGATGAGGATATCGGCCTTCAAGGGTCTTAAAGGCCTTCAAAGCCGAACGCATTTCTCCCTTTTCCTCCAGGGTATCCGCGATGAAAAACTGGGACCGCACCGCAACGGGCGTGCCGGCAAAGTCCTTCACTGTCCGCTTGAACGCCGCCAGGGCCATTTCCACCCGTTTTTCAAGGTAGTAGCTGTATCCCACCAGATAATAGACTTCGGCCCGCTCCGGGCTCTGGGGATGATTTTTCAAAAGATCGCGAAAGGCCTGCCGGGCCTGGTCCATCCGGCCCAGGTTCATGTAGAGCAGACCTACTTTTTTCAGCAGCTGGTCGCGCCGGTCCACCAGGGCGGGATGCAGAACAAGCTGCTGGTATATCTGCAGGGCCCGGTGACGGGTTTCCGGGTCGTCCTCAAAGAGCACCGCCATGTTCTCCTTGACCTCCAGCAGGTATCGGCCATCGGGGAAGCGCGCCGCGTACTGCTGGTACAGCTTGATCGCCGTGTGTTGATCCTCCAGGTAGAACTGGTACAGATTGGCGGCCCAGAACAGGGACTCCCCGGCCACGGGGGATTCCGGGAACAGCTCGAAAAGACTGACGAATCCCCGGGCGGCGTCTTCATAGTGCCCATTTTCCCAAAGCTCGCGGGATTTGGAAAGCAGCTCCTCGCTGGCGTCGGTTTTTTCGCAGCCCGGTGCGGCCAGCAGCAGTCCTGCCAAAATGCCCGCCAGTGCCAGGGCCTTCACGGCGCTGGTCAGCGCGGTGAAAACTGCCCGGGGTTGGGGCCAGGATGCTTTCTGTGGAGAGGTCTTCTTCAAGGGGCTGCCATCCGGGTATCGAGTTTCGGCATACGGCCATGGCCTTGCGCCGCTGTTGCCATCAGTCGAAGTTTCCGTATTCGGCGGTCACAGTGCTTCCGTGACCGGGTTGTTTCAGCGCTCCCCCTTCTGTTCCGTCAGGGGGGGTGCCTCAGCTCCCAGGGCTCCGGCCACATGCGACCCCGGAGCCCCGGCGCTGTTTCGGTTTCAGTTCAGGGTAGGATCGGAAGACGGGTTTTCCTGCTCCCCGTTGCCATCCGAGATGTCATCCTCATCCTCGCTGGTGGCGTCATCGATTTTGGCGATGGAAACCACATTCTCATCAGGCTCAAGCTGAATCAGCCGCACACCCTGGGTAAGTCTTCCGATGGTCCGCATCTGGTTCAGGTTCATGCGGATCAGCTTGCCCTTCTGGGTTATTATCATCACCTCGTCGTCTTCCTTCAACTGCAGGATGCCCACGGCCCTTCCGTTGCGGCTGGAGGTCTTGATGGTGAAGATACCCATGTTGCCCCGGGAGCCCACCCGGTATTCGGAGATTTCGGTCTTTTTGCCGAACCCGTTTTCGGTGAGGGTCAGAATGCTTCCTCCCGGCTCCAGCACTTCCATGCCCACCACATAATCATCCTTCTTGAGCCGGATGCCGATCACCCCCCGGCCCACCCGGCCGATAGGCCGGACTTCGGCCACGGAGAACCTGAGGGAAAGACCGTTGGCGGTTGCCAGGAACAGCTCCTGGGTGTCATCGGCCAGGCGCACCCCGATAAGCTGGTCGTCATCGTCGATGTTGATCGCCTTGACCCCTTTCTTGCGGGGATTACTGTAGGCGGCCAGGTCGGTCTTCTTGACGATTCCCTTCAGGGTGTTCATCACCACATAGCGGTCTGGCACGAACTCGGTTATGGGCAGATAGGCCCGGATTGTCTCGCCCGGCTCCAGGGGAAGCAGGTTGACCACCGCCTTGCCGCGGGCCGTCCGGGCGGCCACCGGGATCTCGTAGACCTTCTTCCAGTACACCTTGCCGGCCGAGGTGAAAATGAGCAGGTAATCGTGGGTGCTGGCCACGAATACGTTTTCCACAAAGTCCTCGTCGCGGGTGCTCATGCCGATCTTGCCCTTTCCTCCGCGCCGCTGGGTGCGGTACTGGGTGAGAGGCGTGCGTTTCACATAGCCGGCATGTGAGATGGTGACCACCATGTCCTCCTCGGTGATCAGATCCTCGATGTTGATATCGCCCACATCCTCCATCAGTCTGGTGCGGCGTTCGTCGGCGTATTTCTTCTTCGACTCACGCGATTCCTCGCGGATGATTTCCAGCACCTTTTCACGGTCTGCCAGGATGGACTTGTATTCGGTTATGCGGGCCATCACCTCGGCGTATTCATCCTGAATCTTCTGCTGCTCCATGCCGGTGAGCCGTTGCAGCCTCATCTCCAGAATTTCCTTGGACTGGATTTCGCTGAGGCTGTAATCCTTCATCAGCATGGCCCGGGCGTCCTGAGGAGTGGGGGCGGCCTTGATTTTATCAATTACATCGTCAAGGTTTTCCAGAGCCACCCGGAAGCCTTCCAGGATATGGGCCCGGGCCTCGGCCTTGGCCAGCTCATAGCGCGTGCGGCGCTCCACCACCACTATCCGGTGGAGCAGGAAATGGTGGAATACCTGGGAAAGGGAGAGCACCTTGGGCTGTCCGTCCACCACCGCCAGCATGATTATCCCGAAGGAGGTCTGAAGCTGGGTCATCTTGTACAGGTTATTCAGCACGATCTCGCCGGAGGAGCCCCGCTTGATCTCGATAACCATCCGCATGCCCGTGCGGTCCGATTCATCACGCAGATCCGAGATGCCCTCGAGCCTTTTATCGCGCACCAGGTCGGCTATCTTCTCCAGCAGCCGGGCCTTGTTCACCATGTAGGGCAGCTCGGTGATGATGATGCTTTCCCGATCCCTCTTCTCGTCGGTTTCCACCTCGGCCACGGCCCTGACTGTGATCACTCCGCGGCCGGTGCTGTATGCCTCGTGGATGCCCCTGCTGCCCAGGATGAAGCCCCCGGTGGGGAAGTCTGGTCCGGGCATGCGCCGCATCAGTTCCACCAGGGACGGGTTGTCCCGGTGGTCTATGAAGTACAAAAAGGCGTCCAGGCTTTCCGCCAGGTTGTGCGGGGGAATGTTGCAGGCCATGCCCACCGCGATGCCCGTGGAACCGTTCACCAGAAGGTTGGGGATGCGTGAGGGCAGCACCACCGGCTCGTGCAGCGATTCGTCGTAGTTGGGACGGAAGTCCACCGTGTCCTTGTCCAGGTCGGCCAGCACCTCCTGGGTCAGCGGGGTCATCCGCACCTCGGTATAGCGCATGGCCGCCGGGGGGTCGCCGTCCACCGAGCCGAAGTTGCCCTGCCCGTCGATCAGGGGTGCGCGCATGCTGAAATCCTGAGCCAGCCGGACGATGGTGTCG
>JAOUPZ010000206.1 GCA_029879595.1 Deltaproteobacteria bacterium
CGGATTACGCCGGCAGCTTTGATCAGCCCGGGCCGGCCACCACGACATCCAGCAGGAAGGGGCGTGCGGGGCCTTCATCCCCGGAGGCCGCCCGGAAGGCCCGGGCCAGCGCCGGGGCCAGCGCCTCCGGCTCTTCCACCCGTTGGGCCTCAACCCCGAAGCCCCGGGCCAGGGCCACAAAGTCCAGCGGCGGAGGGGTCAGATCCAGCGCGGAAACCGGCGGCCCGGCCTCATGTCCGGCCCGACTGCGGTAACGCGCCAGATTGTGCTTCAGGATGCGGTACATGCCATTGTTCACCACCAGGAACACCACGCCGATATCATGGTGGGCCGCGCTCCACAGCGACTGGATGGTGTACAGCGCCGAACCGTCGCCGGAGACGGCCAGCACGGCGCTCTCCGGGCGGGCCAGCTTTATCCCCAGGGCGCTGGGGAAGGCCTGTCCGATGCCGCCCCCGCGTGAGCCGATCATGTCCAGTTCAGGGCCGAACTCCAGGGCCCGGTTCAACTCGTCCGTGGCCGTAATCCCCTCCTCGGAAATAACCGCGCCGGACGGAAGGGCCGCCTTCAGTTCGCCCATGAGACGCCCCAGGGAAATGGGCCGGTCATCCCAGCTGTCCCGCACGCCCTGGCGCCACTGCTCCAGCTCCCGGCCGCGCAATTCCTCCAGCGCCCTGGTGCGGGCTTCGGCGGCCCGGGCCTGAGGCTCGCCCCAGAGGCGCTCCAGTTCTGCGTTCAGGGCCCGCAGTCCGGCCAGGGGGTCGGCGGCCAGCCCGCAGTGTACCGGGAAGTTGCGGCCCAGGTTGGCCGGCGAATCATCCAGCTGGATCAGCCAGGCGTCTTCCGGGAAGGGCCGGGCATCTTCGAACCACACCTCCTCGAAAAACTCCCCCGCCACCAGCAGCACCACATCGGCCTTGCCGGCCGCGGCGCGAATCCGGGACATGTCGCCCCCCGCCCAGCCCCGATATAGCGGCGAGCCCGTGGGAAAGGCCACCCGGCTGGGCAGCACCTCGTTATAAACTTCCGCCCCCAGGCGCTGGGCCAGCCGCCGCAGCTCTTCCACCGCACCGGCGCGGGCCACCCCGGAGCCACAGAATATCAGGGGGTGTTCCGCATCCAGCAACCGCCCCGCCGCTTCCCGCAGCCCGTCGGGGTCCGGAGTGGACCGGGTGTGCATCCCGGACCTGGGCAGGGCAGGGTTTTCCGTGCGCTGATCCATCACATCCAGGGGCAACGAAAGGAACACCGGCCCTGAAGGGGCTTCGCGGGCCGTCTTGAACGCCCGGTTGAACAACAGGGCCAGTTCATCGGCACAGCGGGCCTCCTGGCTCCACTTGACCAGGGGTGCGGCCATGGCCGCCAGGTCGTGACCCAGCAACGGCTCGCGCAGCCGCAGCCGGGTGTCCTGCTGCCCCGCCGTGACCACCAGCGGAGTTTTGCCCTCCCAGGCGTTATAAACCGCTCCCAGGCCGTTGCCCAGACCCGGCCCGGCGTGCAGGTTCACCACCCCCACCTCCCCGGCGGCCTGGGCGTAAGCCTCCGCCATGATGACCGCCACCGACTCCTGCAGGGCCATGACATAACCCGGCGCGGACTCATCCTGCAGGGCTTCCAGCAGGGGCAGCTCGGTGGTGCCCGGATTGCCGAAAACATACCTCACCCCTTCCTCCCGCAGGGTATCCAGCAGTATTTTTCGACCGGTTACGCTGTTTTTCATCCTGTTCATAGTGGTATCAGAGCATGTTTGCGGTCTTGGGGAAATCGCAGTCCAGCCGGATTATTACAATCTAAGCCGCCAGCGCTTTCAGGATTAGATTTACCCCCCGGATAAAAGGTGTTAATATTTTAAGTCAAAACCCAGGCCGGGAAAAGGATCACACGCAAGGCCGATGAGGCCAAAACGAACCCCCACGGTCCTGTCCGGCGTTAATCAATAAAGCCCCGGGGCGGCTTGAGCAAAGTTTCGCCCAGGGGAGATATTATCATAACAGTTAAAGAACGGGGGGGCGTCGAACCAGCTGTTCCAACACCACCCTATAAAGGGAAAAACACAGGAGAAATTTCGCAATGAAAAAACTGATGGTTATTTTCGCCATGCTGATGGCGCTGGTTCCCACGGCCTTTGGGGCCAGTTCGGAACTCAACCGCGATGACAGGCTGATTTTCGTGGGCCTGCCCCCCTTGGGGATCAGCGTTCCCGCGCTGCTGTCCCTTCCGTTCTCTCTGGGGGTGTATGTGGGGGACGACATGCTGTTTGCCGGAGAGGCCGGTCGGAAAACATACAAGTACGAAAACATGGGGCAGTCCGTGGAGGGTTCCTACACCAACCTGGGAGGTTATATGCGCTGGTTCCCCGGCAACTCCTTCAACGTGTACGCGGGCATGCACCACCGGACGGTGGAAGTGGAGGGCAAAATCAACTTCGAGGCCGGCGGCATCAAAAGCAACGAATACATAGTGGCCAAGCTCCAGACCATCACCGGCTCGCTGGGGATAGGCAACCAGTGGATCATGGACTTCGGCCTGACCATCGGTATCGACTGGCTGGTCGGCACGGCCGTCATCGACCAGGCGGAATCCTTCTCCGACTCCAAGGGGGCCTATACACTGCTGACCCCTGAGGAGAAAAAAGCGGTGGAGGAAGAGATGGCTCTGATCAACAAGGTCCTGGGAGGATACCCGGGCGGGCTGTTCCTGCTCCAGTTTGGCTGGGCCTTCTAGGGGGATGTCTTTCCCAGGGAGAGTTCGTACCGGAGGGCACTGGACGTGCATGGCCTGACTGTACAGACATCGGCCCTGCCGGGCCGGAGCTGGCACTACAACCCGCCGGTGAGTATTTTTTAGCGGCGGGTTTGGCGGCGGGTTTAAAGCTGCGTTTTCGGTTGGCCTGACAGTGGGAGCCGTGGGTACATGGAAGTCCTGAACAATCACAAAAAGAAGATCGGCGCGCTGAGAAAAAGCATGGACCAACTGCTGGACATGCACCAGCGGATGCTGGCCCTGAGGAACCGGATCGCCGCCATCCCCCCCCGCAAGAGGCTGGAGGATCCCGAGGGTATGCATATCCTGTATGACGAGATAAACCTGCTGGCCGAAAGCATAATCTCGCTCAGGGAATCGACCCTGGGTGCGGTGAGCGTGGAAACCCGTCTGCGGATAATGCAGGGCGTGGAATCACCGGCCACCAGAGCCACCCGGGAAAAGGATCAACCCCCGGCAAAGCCCCGCAAAGCCATCCCCTGGCACTCCTGATACCTGGCCCCGTTGGGAAAAAACACTGCCTGGACAATTCCTGTTGGCGGGAACACCGCCCCCCCCTGAAAGACCAGTTTCAGAACAAGGCCCCTACTTTTGCCCGTTCTCCAGCAGCCCCAGCAGTTTCTCGGCCAGCGGGCCCGGGGGCAGTTTGCCAAAAAACACCTGCGCAAAAGCCGGGTCCAGGGGCAGGGTCTCATCGTGCAGAGGCAGATGCCACTTTTCCACCTCCTCGCGCAGCGGCGCCAGCGGTTCGCCGGAGTACTGGTTGAAGACCACCAGGGGCTGGAGCGCGTGCCCCTGGGAGGCCAGCTTGCGGATGATAGCCGCCAGCCAGGGCAGCGCCCAGACATCGGGCAGGGCAGGCCGCACGGGAATGATAACCCGCGAACAGGCCTTAAGAATGCTCTCGGTCATCTCGGAGAGTGAGGGGGGGCCGTCGATGAGAATATCGTCGAAGGAACCGGCAAAGCGCCCGACTTCCCTGTCCAGTATGGGCTGCACCTGAGAGCGTGTCTCAATGCCGCACTGGTGGCCGTAGCGGTTGCCCCACTCGCTGGAGGTGCCCTGGTAATCGGCATCCAGCAGCAGCACCCTCCTGCCGGACTGTGTCAGCGCCAGGGCGGTGGCGATGGCCAGAGTGCTTTTTCCGGTACCTCCCTTCTGGTGCAGATAGCCCACTGTCCTGGGCAAAGCGGCCCGGTCCTTTTCCATGCTGGTATTTTCCTTGCCGGCCTTTTCCTTGCCGGATTCTGCTGGGGCCATTTAGAGCACAAGCATCAGGTGTAATAAAAGCAGGCGCGCCTGCTCAGGTGTTACTGCCCGGGGGCAGGGCCAGCGCCTCCTCCACCAGCATCACGGGAATATCATCGCGGATTATGTACATCCACCTTCCATCCTCCCGCACAAGACCGCCCTGCACAGGATCGGCCACGGCTCCACCACCCCGGTTTTTCACACCCCCGGAAGCTATGAGCCGGTTCAACTCGTCCACCAGTTCCTGTGGAGCCGGCTTAACCCGGCTTCTGTCCTCTGGACAGACCAGTATTTCCAGCAACTGCTTATCAATCATCTGGTTAATATGCTCCATTTAAAAATAACTTTTGCCTCCTCAGCCCCCTGTGGCCGCATGCAACGACTGCCTCAATCCCTCCGCCATTGCCGGAAGGCCAGTTTCCCATAATTGCGGCTCCAGTTCAAAAACAGACCTGCCGGAAGATAGGGATGGTCAAGATTACCACGGAAATGGCAAAATTAAATGATGGAATTAAGCACAGCCCCGGCATAACAGAATCTTTCACCCGGAGGATTATGGCCGCTGGAGAAAAGCCTTCCCGAACCCCTGGGGGCGGGCCGCAGCCCCTGCCGGAAATACTGTTGCTGAGCCCCGGGGGCAGACTGAGGCGCTATGAGCCGGCCCTGCGCCGGCTGGCCTGCAGGCTGTGGACGGCCTGCTCCCGCGCCGAAGCCCTGAAAACACTCCGTCAGACCCCTGTCCACATCCTCGTGGCCCCCATGGAGGTCTCGGTCCCCGCGAAGCTCCGCTGGCTGAAACAGGCCCGGCAGGCGGCGCCCGGAATGCAAAGCATCATCATCCTGGAACAGGAAGACCTGAGCCAGACCCTGGACCACGCCCTGGAACTTGTCAACCGGGGGGGGGCGGGCGCATTGCTGCGCAACGGCTTCACCACACGGCAGTTGAGTGCCGCAGTCAGGGAACTCTGGTCGCGCATCAGGGAAAACGGGGATTTTTCACCCCCGCCGGGAGGTGAAACCCCGGGAAGGGAGCACCCCTGGCCGCTCCCCGCCCGGGAGCCGGCACGCGCCATGGGGCAGCTGGAACGCCTGGAGGCCGTCCGCAGGATGCTGGCCGCGGAAAACGAGGACCTGCGCCGGAGAAATGCCGTACTGCGCATCCAGTCCACCACCGATCATCTCACCGGGCTTTGCAACAGGCGCGAGTTTTTAAACCGGCTGCGGGTGGAATGGGGCCGGCACCGCCGTTATCACCGGCCCCTGAGCCTGATAATGCTGGACATCGACAACTTCAAGAAGATCAATGACACCAATGGGCACGAATGCGGAGACATTGTTCTGATGGAAATATCCACCCTTATCAGAAGCCACCAGCGGGACCACGACCTTACATGCCGCTATGGGGGCGAGGAGTTCATGGTACTGATGCCGGAAACCCCGCTGATACCGGCCTTTATCGCCGCGGAGGGCCTGCGCAGTCTGGTCACGACCCACGAGTTCATATTCCGGGGCCGGAAGCTTGCCGTAAGGATCAGCCTGGGAGTCTGCGGAGTGATGGAGCACAAGCCGGAAAACGAGGAGGAGTTCCTGGACATGACCGACAAGGCCATGTACCGCGCCAAGCGTGAGGGGCGTAACCGCACGGTCATCCTGGACCCCTGCAACCAGAAGAACATCCTGCGCATCAACAACCCGGGATGAGACCTTGTTCTGAAACCAGCCTCGCGGCACAGCCGACGGACTGGGCGAAAGATACGCCTG
>JAOUPZ010000013.1 GCA_029879595.1 Deltaproteobacteria bacterium
ATTCAGGGAAGAGCATTCCGGGTAAGCCCTGTTATAAAATATAAGGCGCAAAATACAGCCCAAAATACAGGGCGAAAACAATGTAAGGCAGGGTGCTTTTCTTTTCGGAATAAACAGTGTAGAATACATAAGATATAAACAGAACCCGAAAGCCAGGAGCACTTTTTGGCAATGATTTTTTTTCAGCCGCTATTTTTAAGCGGCACAACAGCAACACTCTTTTAAATTTCTTTTAATAAAATTCAGAGGAACTTCCATGAAAAAAAGCGTCAAAACAACTTCAAGGGGCGGTTTGTTATTCTTCCTGCTGATCCTGCTGGGCAGCCTTGTCGTGGCCGGATGTGAAGGTGAGGCCACCAAGAAAGAAGAAACCGAACCCACCTACGCCCCGCTGCTGAACATGTCCCTGCCGGATTCCCTGACCGGCGGAACGGGTGACACCACGCCCACTTCCTCCAGATATACACCCATGGCCGCTGGAGGGGACCCCTGCGGATTCAATGGCCAGCACGAGCAGAACTGGCATGAGAACGGCTACAAGATGACCCGGTTCCTGGTGGCGGCCATTGCCTCCTGGAGCTGCACGGCAGACCGGGTGATGCAGTTCACGGATATAATCGTCAAGATGGGATGGCCCACCGACGGCGTATCCTACCCGGTGGAAATAGACCCGTCAGAACCCAACCCGGTACGGGCGCTTAGCATTTTTGAAAATGACCTCACCGAACCGGTGAGGCGCGAGGTCAAGCTGTTCTGGGGCGAGATTACCCCCGGAGTGCCCAATACAACCGATGCCGGCATGTTCTTCGCCTGGGATACCGCCGCTGACGGCACGGTGAACGGCCGGGTGGTGGTGGATGCCGCCGCGCTTCACGGCTCGGTGGCCGCCGGACAGCCCACCTTCATGCGCATGGATTTTTCCATTACCAACGATCAGAACACCGGCGAGATGTTCCTGGCCTTCGAGGCCCAGAACGAGTTCACCAACGCCTTCCGGATCAAGGTCGTCAAGAACCTCGGCAACATCTATCCCAAATACGAGGTTCAGGGGAACATCGACGTAAAGGCTCAGTTCGACCCGAACTATCTTTTTGGCGAGCTGCCCTCGCTGAAAATGTACGCCGTGGCCAACAGCCTGGGCAAAGGCGCGGCCATCGCCCGCGTCGCCAACCTGGGGTTCTCGCTGAACGGGTTTGACGAGGCGAATATTGTCCCCTTTGAACCCGGCTTCGGGACCAGCAGCGACAACCTGGGGTCGTTCCTGTTCACCAAGGATGACGAGTACTACTTCGCAGGCAACAGCCAGGGCACCAGCAGCTACACCAACAAGGCCATCACCACGGCCCATCACAAGGGTGACTGGTCATTCGACAACCTGGGGGCCTACCGCAACGACGGGCTGCACCTGGTGGACGCCAACGGCGAGCCCCTGCTGGATGATTTGGGCAACCCCATCGTGGATGAATTCGGCAATCCCATAATCATACCGTTCGCCTCGGGTCCCCAGGCCCTGGACCATGGAATTTCCCTGGCAGAGGACGATGAGGGCACTTTGTTGTTTCCGGGCTTTACCGGGTATTCCACCTGCGTGGGCACGCCACTGGTTAGCAACCCGGGTTGCATCGACTTTTTGAACGTGGTGTTCGCCGGAACGCTGCTGACCATCGATGGCAACAGCGGAACAGCGCCCGATGCCTCCGATCCGCGCCAACCGTTCATCGAGGCGGCCAAGGCCAGCGCCCCCGGGGCCGACGAGAACTACTTCTTCGCCAACTCCTGCCCGGGCAGCGCCGCCCCCTGCGTCCTCGGAGAGGGTGTGGGCCAGGTTTTCGAAATGTTTCTCCCATAGGCAGGCTTTCTGAGTTTTCTCCAGGGCCCGGATACATCGGTCTTCACCAAATGTGATCCGGATCCGGGCCTGGAACGTTCCATATCAAAGGGCTTGTATTTTCCAATTATCAACCTTTCACGAGGAATTTCACCCATGATGAAACAAATCCGAAATCTGTTAATGCTCGCCATAACGGCCATGGTAGTGCTGCTGCTCATTGCCGGTTGCGAGAGCCCGGAAGAAGAAACGGCGCCTGAAACCACCACCACCTTCGCCCCCCAGCTTTCCATGGATCTGCCCGACTCCCTGACTGGCGGCACGAGCATCGTCACCCCCACGTCCTCCAGATACACACCCCTGGCCGCCGGCGATGACCCTTGCGCCTTCAATGGGCAAAATGAGCAAAACTGGCATGACAATGGTTATAAAATGGCCCGGTTCATGGTGGGAGCTGTCGCCTCCTGGAGCTGCCTGGCTGACCAGATAATGATGTTCACGGATATCTTCGTTGCACTGGGCTGGCCCACCGACGGCACTACCTACCCGCTGGAAAATAACAACTCGACCGATCCCAACCCGGTGACAGCGATGGGCATCCTGGTGGATGACTCCGCAGACCCGGCGCGGCGCGAGGTCAGGCTGTTCTGGGGCGAGGCCTCACCCGGGGTGGCCAACACCACCGATGCCGGTATGTTCTTCGCCTGGGATACCTCCGCCGACGGCACGGTGAGCGGCCGGGTGGTGGTGGACGCCGCCGCGCTTAACGGCTCTGTGGAGCCCGAAGGTCCCACATACATGCGGATGGACTTTTCCATCACCAGCCAGCATAAAATCGGAGAGATGTTCCTGGCCTTCGAGGCCCAGAACGAGTTCACCAACGCTTTTCGGATAAAGGTCACCAAAAACCTGGATGGCGCCAATCCCTTGTATGAGGTAATGGGCAATATCGACGTCAAGGCCCAGTTCGATACACGGTTTACAGCAGACCATCCGGGTTATACGCCCTCTCTGAAGATGTATGCCATTTCCAACGGTCTGGGCCACGGGGCGGCGGTGGCCCGCATCGCGGACCTGGGCTTTCGCTTTGCCGGGTTCGAGGCTGTGTATGAAATCCCTGAGGACCCTACGTCCAACATAATCACCAGCGACCACCTGGGCGCATTCCTGTTTACCAAGGACGATACCTACTACTTCACAAACCTGGGCAACGGAAATCATGAGCCGGTCTATGTCAACAAGGCCGTGTATTCGGCCAGCTATCTCGGAGGGAAGCTGTTCGATCAGCATGGATACCTCCAGGATACAGGGGTGTGGATTTATAATGATAATGGAGACCCGGTGACCTGGTTTGGAGGAGTGGCTACCGAGTACTCCGCAGAGCATGCCAAGCTGTTTGAAACACCCGAGGAATGGCTGGACTGGGCTCTGATGGGCGCTCCCTCACCCATTCCCACACCACTGACGCCCACTTACTCCAACTGCACGGCCGCTCCCGGCCCCAGCACGGATTGTGTAACCTTCCTGAATGCCGTGTTCCAGAACGACGATTTCGGACAGGCGGCCAACATGGGAACCGAGCCGGACGACTATCGCAAGCCTTTGATCGATGCGGCCACATATCTCGATACCTCCTGCCCCAACGACGCGGCCAACTGCGAAATGGACGAGACGGAAGTGTTCCAGATGCAGCTCCCCTGAGCGGGGAGTGGGCCGTTCAGTACGGCGGCAATATAAGTTTCGGCTGAACAAACCGGGATGCTCCCAGTCGGGGTGTCCCGGTTTTTTTTGGGGAGCTATTGGTGCGCGGGTCCTTGCCGCCCTTATGGGGTGAAAAAGCGCCCGGCATTGGCGGCCAGAAACCGGCCCACCATATCCAGCACCCGCGCGGCCCCTTCCAGAGCCCGGGGGGCCAGAGCAGCCTCCACCTTTTCATCACGGGCCAGCCCGAAGGGGCTCAGGCCGGCGACCTCCTCCAGCGCCCGGCAGGCTTCCGGCAGTTTTTCCAGCTCCGTCAGGCCCGCCAGGGGCGGATTCCCCTCTTTCTCCTCGTTCTCCCCGGCCTGCCCCAGCGCCGCCAGGCATTCTTCGGCCAGGGCCACCGGGCTGTGGGCCGGCAGTACATAGCGCCCTGTCGGCAGGCCCAGGGCCACCAGGGCATTGGAGGCCGCCTGCACGCTCATGAAGCAGCAGTCCAGTGCCGCGCCTCCGGCCAGCATTTTTTCGGCCAGGGCCAGGCTTTCCCCGGCCTGGAGCCAGTGCCCCCGGGCCCGTTCCAGGGTGGTGGCTCCTGCCGCCCCGCTGCTTTTTTTTCCTGATTCCATGGATCAATCCCCGCCGGCGGCCCGTCAGCGGCGGACGCCGTAGCGCTTTCGATACGCGCTGATTTCCCCGGCCAGTCCCGGATCAAGGGCCGGGCCTTGCTTCGGACCAGCAGCCCCGGCACCCCAGCCCAGCAGGGCCTCCTCCAGTTCCGCCAGGGTCAGCAGCGACACCACGGGGACCCCACTGCGCTCCTCGAACCTGCGCACCGCATCCTCGCCCCGGGGGTCCTGCTCCATCCTGTCCAGGGCGATCACCAGGGCGTCCAGAGGCGCCGCAAAGGACTCGCGCAGGGCCTGCACGGCCTCCCACTTGGTCTCGCCGTCGGTGATCACATCGTCCACCAGCACCAGCCGGTCCTGCGGCCCGGGAATCCGGCCCACGAACATCCCCTTGTCGCCGTGCCCCTTGGCCTCCTTGCGGTTGAACAGATAGCCCGTGCCGGCGCGACCGGGCATCTGGCCCAGGGCCGCCGCAGCCGCGGTGCACAGCGGTATGCCCTTGTAGGCCGGGCCAAAGACGATGGTCACCTCCGGGGCGGCCCCGGCAATGGCCCTTGCGTAATACTCGCCCAGACGCTTGAGCCGGAGGCCCGTGTCAAACCGGGCGCTGTTGAAAAAATACGGGGATACCCGACCGCTTTTCAGGGTGAAGCTGCCAAACTGCAGGGCCTGGCATTCCAGGAAAAATTCGATCAGCTCCCGCTTTTCTTTCAATTTATCGTTCATTTACCCCTGGGGTGTGTATTTGTTTCCAGGCTGATTTTTATTCATGTTTGCTCCCATCCCTGATACACCGGGAATAACATTACAAGTGTTTGATTATCGATAATCAAGGAAAACCCCCGTCCGCCGGAATTTCCGGGTTGACTTTTTTCCGCTTTACCCCTAAAAACAAACAGGAATATACAAGATATGATGCCCTGTGCCACATAAAACGCCAGTAATTGGCGGGCGTAGCCTGTAGAAACAGCGTCAGGGCACAGTAATGCAACAGGAAATAAAATATTCGTACCGGAAAATTAAACCGCCCCGGAACCAGAAATACGAATATAATACGAACATAAACTGAACAGAAACGCTGTCCAAACCTTGCGGTAAAAACAATTCAGGAGAATGGGTCAATGACGGAACATAGCTTTCATACTTCACCGAAAAGTCCGGGGCGTCTGTATCAATGTCCGGACGATCTGTTAGTCAAGTACGGTGAACTGCAGCCCATTATTGAGGCCATGCGGCCCAACCTGAAGCAGTTTCTGATCGTTGAATCGGCCGTGCGGCTTCATCTGGACGGACCGGGCAGCAACCCTGTCACCACGGTGATCTCAGTTCCCTTTGAAGGCGACAACGACCGCATATACGACAACCTGGGTCTGATGATCTTCCAGCAGCTTTGGGGATACTACCTCAGCACCGATCCCCGGGCCACCCATCACGGGCTGACCAATCTGGTGTTCGATGGATACCAGACCAGTCTGGTGCGCCGGGAAACGGAGAAGTTCCTGCGGCTGATTGCAAAGCGCAACGATCTGGGCGGCCGGATGCTGATGGATTATCACATGGCCTGCGAGATGGAGCCCTTCAGCAGGGACACCTATTTTGGCGACGCCATCTCCAAATTCCTGGACATCCACCTGGGCGTGAGGCTTTACACCTACGGTGAAGGCGTCAATCCCACCCGGCTGTTCCTGCCCATCAGCGCCGGCAAGGAAGCCCTCGAACGGATCTATTACAACCTGGAGCACATCATTCACCAGAACATGGTGGCCTATGATGAACTGCACGATCATTATCTGCCCGTTTCGGAGGAACTCTTGAACAGGGAACTGGAAGCCACCCTGCGCCGGGCCCGGCTCAAGGGCAATACCCGCAAGAAGATAATCGACGGGCTCAAGCTCAACAGCGTGCTGCTGGAGGATCCGACCATGGTCCACCATATCTCGCTGGCCGACATATACTACGATAAACTGAACAGGATCGACCTGCTTGATGAAGCCAGCGCCCGCTCGCGCGATCTGTTCAACACCAATATTATCCGCTCCGCCGAGATCGCCAATTCGGCCGCCAATGTGAACGAACTGCAGCTGGAAGAACGGGTTTACATTGACCGGCCCACCGCAGTGGGTATGGAAAGCGCCGTTGTACACGCCGCCCCGGCAAGGGCCAGCAAGGCCGCCCCCGCCGCCGCCAAGGAACTGCCCACCGAAGAGGCAGCCGAGCCGGTTTCGGTGCATATGGATGGCCTGGAGGAACTCTAAGCCGCAGGCCCCGCAGGAAGGGCCGGCAGCATAACTTCGGCCGAAACCAGCGGCAAATCAGACATACGCAGCTGATGCGCAAAAAGGCTCCCGGACAAACGGGAGCCTTTTTTTTGGCGTGCTAAAAACTATCCCGGCGGCGTTAAAACCATATGGACCAGTGGCGATTTAGCCGCCACAACAGACCCGCCCCAATCCACAGAGGCCGAGATGACCAAAGACGGTTCTCCCCAGGCGCCAAAAGCCCCCCTGCAACACCCTAGTGAGAACGCCGGCAAACGCGACCGCCTGCCGCCCGGGCAGGAGCTGGTAGAAGATTTTCCCGTGCTGGACCTGGGAATCCGCCCGCCCTTTGACCAGGCGAGCTGGCGGCTGGAGATTGCCGGCGCGGTGGAGCGCCCGCTGGTGCTGACCTGGGAGGAATTCCGGGCCCTGCCCCGAGTGGGCCAAACCTCGGATTTCCACTGCGTGACCACCTGGTCCAAGTTCAATGTTCAGTGGAACGGCGTGCCCTTTGCTGAAATTCTGCGCATGGTGAAGCCCCTGTCAGGGGCCACCCACGTCATCCAGGAATGCGCCGACGGCTACGATACCAACCTGCCCCTGGCGGAGCTGCTGGGAGGAGACATCCTGCTGGCCGATGAACTGCAGGGCCAACCCCTGCCGCTGGAGCACGGCGGCCCCCTGCGGCTGCTGGTGCCCCATCTCTATGCCTGGAAGTCGGCCAAGTTTCTGCGGAGGCTGCTGTTTCTGGAGCAGGACCGCCCCGGATACTGGGAGCAGCGGGGCTACCACAACCGGGGCAACCCCTGGGATGAGGAACGCCACGGCTGAGCGCGGGTCTCATTCCTCCGAGGGCGGCCGCCGGAAGTCGTACTCCGGGCCCCGGAACACGCCCTGCTCAGTGATGATGGCGCTGACAAGCTCCGCCGGCGTGACATCAAAGGCCGGATTCCACACCGGCGTATCCCCCGGAGAAATCCTGTGCCCCCCCGGAGCCGAGACCTCGGCGGGGTCCCGTTCCTCGATGGGGATACCCTCGCCCGATTCCAGCGCCGGATCAATGGTGGAGGTGGGTGCCACCACATAAAACGGCACCCCGTGATGGCGGGCCGCCACAGCCAGACCATATGTGCCGATCTTGTTGGCGGTGTCTCCGTTGGCCGCGATGCGGTCCGCCCCTACCCAGACACTGTCCACCCCCCGGGTCCGCATCAGGGCCGCGGCCATGTTGTCACAAATCAGGGTGTGGGGGACTCCGTGGCGCATTAGCTCCCAGGTGGTCAGATGCGCCCCCTGCCAGCGGGGGCGTGTTTCATCGGCATACACATGCAGCCCGCCCAGCCTGCGGTGGGCCTCGATCAGCACCCCCAGGGCCGTGCCTCCCCCGCCGGTGGCCAGGGGGCCGGTGTTGCAGTGGGTGATGGCCCGCTCACCGGCGGAAAGCAGCTGCATTCCATGATCGGCCATGCGGGCATCCTGGTCCAGGGTTTCCCGGAAGATGGCCTCGGCCTCGGCATCCAGGGCGCTCCGCCAGTTCGGACCGTCCAGCCCCGCCAGCACCGCCGCCATTCTTTCCAGAGCCCAGAACAGATTGACTGCCGTGGGCCTGGTCCGGGACAGCCTCTCCACCACTTCCCTGCCCCGGCTGCGCACCTGATCGGCCGGAGTATCGTCCGGCAGTTCCTTCAGGCCCACGCACACCCCGAAGCCCGCCGTCACCCCGATAAGCGGGGCGCCCCGCACCTGCAGGGTGCGGATGGCGTGTTCCACCTGCGCCAGGTTTTCCAGCTCCACGAAATTCTCCTGATGGGGAAGCACGGTCTGATCCAGCACATGCAGCCGCCCGTTTTCATATTGCACCACCCGATAGGCCATCTTCACCTCATCTCCTCTTATCCTGTCACCGGCAATGCAGTACCGCCCCCTCAGAATTCCATCAGGAACGCCCGCGAAGGCCGGCTCATGTCATAGTTTCTTTTCCACTCCCCGGGCAGCAGTTCACGCTCCACCGGGGAAAAACCCAGCCCGGTAAAAAATTCCCACATCCGTTCATCAATGCTCAGGGCAAACACCTTCTGAAAACCCCTCTCCCGGGCCGCTTCCACCAGCCGGCGGGCCAGTTCACGCGCCCGGCCCTTGCCCCGGTACCGGGGCAGGGTGGCAAACTGGGAAAGCTCCGCCGCCTCGCCAAAGGCCCGCAGGCGGGCCAGGCCCACCAGCAGCCCATCAATCTCATACACAAAGTAATCGCCGATCCGGCCCTCGATGATTTCCTCGGAAACCGGCAGAATCCGCCCCGCCTCCACCTCGGGACGAAGCAGCAGGGCGATATCGGTAATATCGGCCTGCACCGCAGGGCGCACCCTGGAAGTGCGGGTGTTGTTGCAAAGCAGCCCCGCCCCGTCGTGGGTGAACACTTCCTGGTAGAGTTCTCCCTGGCGCCCCTCCATGAGCACCACATCGGGCACCCCCTGCTTCAGCAGGTCCGCAATGAATTCGACCAGACCCGCCGTGCCTTCCAGCTCGCTCTGTCCGAGCACCTTCGCCAAAGCGTCCAGTTCGCTGCCCAGCAGATGGGAGCGGGGGGCGGCCTCGCGGATTTCTCCGGCCCGGGGATGGACCAAAAACAGCTTCTGGGCTTCCAGGCGGCGGGCCACCAGCCCCCCCAGAAAGGCGGTGGAATCCACGGTTCCCGAGTCTTCATCCCCGGCTGAATCCGGATGGTAGGCGATAACGCAGGTCTTGCCCGCGGCCAGCATACCCCGGATCTTCCCGAAATCCAGGGCCTGGTCCAGGCCGTCCTCCAGAATTTCCGTGAGCAGAAGCAGATGAAACCTGCTGCCCCGGCGGTTGGATTGCGCGATCATGGTGTCCAGGGAATAATCCACATCGCGGGTCACCAGCACCACCTGAATCCGGTAGCCCGCCAGCACCTTCACATCCAGCAGCAGCTCGGAAAACGGGACCTCGCGGGGCAGGGCCACCACGAAGACCTTATCCCGGAAGCGGCTGGCGTAGTGGGCCAGCTCAAGCGCCTTGAACAGCTCCTTGGCCTGCACCATATCAGGAATCCTTTTTGGCTTTTGCGGCTTTCAACCGTTCCTCCATGCTCCGCACCAGATAGGCGGCATCGAATACCTTTTCTGTCTGACCGGTCTGCTCCGCCGTCAGCAGACGGATGACAAAGATACCCATATGATAGGAAACCGATACTCCCCGGTTGCCCGAGGAAACCCCCATGCCCATCCCCCAGCCGGTCCTGCCGGTGCTCCGGCCCAGGCCCAGGCCCATTCCCACCCCCATGCCCGAATCGCCTGAAGTGAGGCTGGTGCTGCTGTAATCGGCCTCCACCACGAAGTGGGTGAAGCCGCTTTGCAGGGTCAGCTCGGCGGAACGCAGCAGCAGATAGTCCAGCACATCGGATTCGAAGGTGGCGCGGTTGGCCCGGAAGGAAACCCGCCAGACCTGCTCCTGCAGGCGCTGTTCCTCATACCCCTCCCCGTTTTCGTCGCGGGGCTGGTAGGGGGTGGGCTTGAGCGAACAGCCCCACCCGGCCCCCAGCAACGCCAACAGCGACAAGGTCACTGGCAGTCCCGCCAGCAGTCCAGCCGGCAATCCTGACAGCACTCCTGACAGCCGCCGCCGGACGGACGGCGTTCCGGTTTTCTCACCTGCGCATTTCATCATCCCCTTGCTCCCGGATCAGCCCCCGGCATTCCGGTCCCCCCGCCGGGCAGCTTCAGGCAGTGATCATCCATCTGCGAGGCCGCTTCCAGATAAATGACGGCCTTGTCATAATCATTTTCCCGCATTGCCAGCAACCCGGCAATGGTTGTGTAGAGGATGTTCAACTGTTCGCCGTGGTTGCCGAATTCGCAAAGCCGCTCCCGGGCCAGCGAGCGCAGGGGAACCTGGGAGGGCTGGGGCAGCGTAAGGCGCAGCGTCTTGGTGTATCCGGGTTCCCAGAGCACAATCAGCGCCTGGCATTCCTGCCCGATCCGCACCGCTTTTTCTTGTGTTTCCAGCGGACCCGGGCTGAGCAGAAAGCTCACCTTGCCCGGAATATCCCGGCTGTTCCCCAGGGCCTCGCGCAGCGACAGGATCATCCGGGAGGCCTCCATGGTGAAATATTCCGGACGCGAGACCAGCACCCGTGATTCATCTGCCGGGGCGGGGCCGATTTCGCCACAGGTATCCAGCGATCCCAGGGGGTTCAGACCCACCGGGACCTCCTGCTGCTCCTTGCCTCCGTCGGCCTGGCCCACAAAGGTATCCTTGCGGCGCGGTGCGGATGAACAGGACAGCGTTGCGGATACCGCCAGCAAAGCCGCCAGCAGGCACGCGCAAAATTGTAATCGCTGGATTTTCAAGCCGGCTCCTCTGGTTGCATGAGATTTTTCCCGCCGGGAATATGGCGTCGAAACAGTTGAATCGTCTCCTGAGGGGCTATATGTGCCGGCTTGACGGAAACCGGCCTGAAAATGAGGATCCCTTTTCCAGAGAGTCAGGTCCGCCGTCCACGGATTGCAGGGAAAATCTTACCTCTTTCGCTCCCGTAACCGCAAGGAGGCCCGCTGGAGGCTGTCCCTGCCCGATATTTCGATATTTTTGACAAGCGGGACTGTTTGGGGTTATGAACCATCTTGTACAAAGTGTCTGTTTTTATTAAAATGAAAAATCTTTCATGAACCGCTTCAGGCGGCAACCGGGAATAAACTCACCCCCAAAACCGGCTAGCAAAACAGAGAAGGCGCATGGCGCAAGATACAAACAAGCTGGATCTTCAGCAACATCACCCGGTGGGTATTCAAAAGGTGGAATCCCTGGATGACCGGCGGATGGTAACGCTGCTGGGGAAAGTCAACAACAGCCTTTTGCTGGTCGGAGAGGGCTGCCTGGATCTGGAAGTGAAACAAAAGATTATCGTCCGCACGGTGCAGGGGGGCAAGGCCTGGGGATTTGAATCCAGCATCAATGCGGTGGTGAAGGATCCCATCGGCATGGTGTTTTTGGACCTGCCTCCCAACTTCGAATCGATCAGCCTGCGAAAAAACGACCGGATAAACGTGCACATCCCGACCGAAATCCGGACCAGGGCCTCCACGGGCGTCAGCGAAGATGTCATGCTTTTAAAGGGGACCATCATCAACATCAGCGGTGGAGGCTGCCGCCTGTTCACCAAAACCCGCATCGCCAACAACAGCACTGTGAGCCTGGTGTTTACCCTGCCTGGCGACAAGCACCTGATCACCATCGGGGGGGTGGTGCTGGATTCCTACCAGGACCGCTCGGTGTTTGGCCAGCGCGTCAAATTCCACACGGGAAAACACCTGGACGGCCTGCTGACCATACGCCAGTGGGTAAATCAGAACCAGGAATTCGTGGAAGAGTGAAGTTTCCCGGAAATCTGCCGATAACCTAAGCAACGGGAATGTTCCGTGACCCCCACCGGCGCCGTGCCGGGAGCGGTTTAGCGGAACAGGAACATATTTTTCGCGTGGCACCAGCCGCTGAGGCGCCACGGGAAATGCGTTGCCAGAGGTTATCGGCTTTATGCCAGCGTACGGAACCCGACAATGGAATGGGCTTTTTCGCGTGGTGCTCCGGGGTGTGCTTATCCTGACCGCCACGGCCGCGGCATTTTCCTGCGGTTCCAGCGAGCCCACTGGTTTTCCGCCCTATCCCCCTGCGGATGACTTCCTGGCCTATCAGGAATGGCTCCGTGCGCCCCGGCCCAAACCCAGCCCCCAGTATCTGACCAGCGCCAAGAACCTGGTGCATTTTGAAAGAGCCCAGCACAACGCGGAGCTGTACAATATAGCCCGCGAACTGCAAAAGGACCGGGAACGGATGGCCCAGATCAGGGCCCAGGAAGAGAAAAACGGACTCTGGGATTCACTGACCAGCAAATGGAGCCGCCCCGAAGTTGACACCGCCTATAACGAGGCCATGACCAGGAAGTACATCCTGGAACGCCGCCTGAACGATCAGGTCGGCTTTAATATGTATCAGCAGCGGTTGCATTATCTCCACGAAAAGAAGGCTCTCGAAGCCCAGATCAGCGAACGGTACGATGAAGACCAGGATGTGGAAAACCTGGAGCGCTACAACGGCTACCTGGAACGGCTGGAGCACCTGTACCGGGAAGGGGAGCACACCCAGGAAAAGAGCCTGGATTTCCAGAAGCACCGCGAGAGTGAGATGGGCCAGCGCTTTGAACAGTACAAGGAGCGGGTCAACAAGCTGGAGCAGGACCAGGAGGAACTGGCGAAGATGCATCTTTCCAGCAACGTCCAGCACAAGACCAAGCTGGACAACAGATACCGCAAGTATCAGCAGCGCCTGGACGAGATCAAGGAGGAAAACTCGCAGCAGGAGGAAGCCGTCGGCACAAACAACAAACTGCGGCAGTCCAACCGCTACAACAAGTACCGCCGCCGTCTTACCGACCTGGAGGATGAGCAGGTGCAGCTACAGCGCCAGCGCGAGCAGATAGAGGAACAGTACAAGGAGCGCGCCTCCAGGGGTTATCAGGAAATGATCGAACGGATGCAGCTCCTGGAAGAGGAAGCCGAATTGACCGAGGCCATCAAGAAACAAAACGACTCCTCGCCCCTGAACAGCTCCCAGCGGCGCCGTCTGTTCGGATATTGAGCGCCCTTCGCAGTCCTGAATATTACCCCCCTGTCTTTCAACCTTTCGCCCCCCGGCCGGAAATTTCCCGCCGGTTTACAGTGGCAGGCCGTCCGGTATTTTGTTAGGTTAATTTTCCAGCGTGGGCTGGGAAGCCCTATTGGAAATACCCCTGCCCTCTGGCAGGCTTCGGACGGCCTCTGATGACACAACTGGAAAAACAGTGGAACCTTTGCAAGGCGCTGCTGGGCCGGAAGATCGGCCCGGACGACAGTTCCGCCTGGCTGGAATCCCTGCGCCTGGAGGAAATCCAGCCCCGGCGGGTTGTGCTCAGCGGGGCGCCCAACACATTTCTGCGCAACCGCATTCTCAGGCGTTTTCGCAAAGTGCTGCTGGAAACCCTGGCCGAGAGCTTTCCGGATATTCACCTGGAAGAATCCCCACAGCTGGAGATCACGATAGGAGGAAACGCTTCCGTTGAGGACGGACCGGCGGAAGGAGCCGGTTTGCGCGTGGGCGGAACTCAGACCGACAGCGGATCCGAATCTGAGTTTACCGAATACCCGTCCGATGACGCCGGGGTCATCCCCAAATCGGACCGGCACCGCATGGACAACTTCCTGGTTTCGCCCAATAACGAGGCCACCTTCAAGCTTCTGCTGGCCGTCCTGGAACAGCCGGGCAAGCTGTATAACCCCCTGTACATCGCCGGCGCTCCCGGATTGGGCAAGACCCATCTGCTCAAGGGGCTGGCCCACGGGCTGGGCATTCTTCAGCCGGACTGGAACGTGCTGTATACCACCGGCGAGACCTTCAAGAATGAGGTTCTGGATTCCATCACCCGGCGGCGGAGCGGCGCCTTGCGGAACAGGTACCGCAACTGCAGGGTGCTGCTGCTGGACAATCTGGAGCATCTGCTGGTCAGCCCCCGGACCCAGGAGGAGCTGCTGCATACCATGGATCATCTGCATTCCGCGGGGAGGCAGATGGTTTTCAGTTCCTGCCGGCTGCCCCTGGAAATGGAATCCCTGCTGGAAAATCTCCGTTCCCGGATGGACATGGGACTGATTGTGAGCCTGGGCCCGCCCGATTACCAGACCCGCCGCCGGTTTCTGGCCGAGCGGGCCGCCCGGGAAGGACTGGAGCTGCCCGAGGAGGTCTTCGATACCCTGGCCGCCCGGATTTCCAAGGACATGCGCCGCCTGGAGGGAGCCCTGGTCAGAATCGGGGCGTACGGTGCCCTGGAAGGTGGCGCTGTTGGCCGCATGGACACGGGTTTTGCCCTGGAGCTTGCCGCGCCATTCTTCGACACGGATCCCGCCCGCGCCGCTTCCGCCGACAAGGTCCTGGAACTGGTGGCCCGCCGTCATGGGCTGGGCGCCAGGGCGCTGCGGGGCAAGGGACGCACCCCCAATGTGGTCTCGGCCCGCCGCCTGGCCATTCATCTGCTGCGCATCTGCTGTGCCATGTCCTACCCGGAGATCGGGGCTCTGCTGGGAAACCGCAGTCACAGCACCATCATCCATGGCCACCGCACATTGTTGGCGGAACTGGAGCGTAACCCGGGCCTGCAGGCCCTGCTGCGGCAGCTTGAACAGAGCCTGGATTCGGCCGGATAAACAAGCCCGGGACTGTTGCCGGAATTACCGGCTAAATATTTGCGGAACGGGCCGGAAATTTTTCTGACCAGACAGGGGATATAGACAGTTTATAGACAGGAGGTATGGCAATAATATCAGAGATATTTACTCCAAGGTGGCGGCCCTGGGTTTTAACATTCTACGGTGAACCCATATCTTTCCGCCGCCCATATCCTGTGCTATGGTCAGCAATGGATATTTCAGCCATGGGCCGAATAAACTACACAGCAATAGACAGTATATAGACATACATATAAACACACGCAACAACTAACAACATCAACCAAAACAGTGTGATAATAAAGCAATAAACAGGCGGAACGTCCAATAATAAAAGGAAATATGAAATTAGTAATTAGCAAACAAACCCTTGTTAGTGCCCTGCAGATAATCACCCCCATAACCGACAAGAGTTCCAGCAAGCCCATACTGTCCAACTTTTTGCTGAAGGCCACAGGCACGGACAGCGAAGGCCGGGTGGAGTTTTCCGCGACCGATTACGAGATCTCCATTCAGGGGGAATTTCCGGCCAGGGTGGAACAGGAAGGAACGGTGTGCATAAGCGCCAAACGGGTGCTGGAGATCTGCCGGGAGTTTTTGAGCGATGAGGTGAACGTGGGCGCCGATGAACAGCTCTGGGTATCGCTGGCCGGCGGCCCGGCCCGGCTGAGGCTGCCCTCGGTGGAAATAGGGCTGTATCCGAGCATGGAGATAATGGAACTGCCCAACCGGTTCCGGATATCCACCACGGAACTCAAGCGCAGCATTCAGCTGACGCTGTTCGCCACGCTGACCACGGAGACACGCAAGAATCTGATGGGGGTCTGCCTGCAGCTGGACAGCGGAGGAAATGTCAGATTCGTTTCCACAGACGGTCACCGGCTGGCCCAGGTTAGCCGCAAGGTGGAACTGATCGCCGGCGAAGATCCGCCAGAGGTGATTATTCCGCGCAAGTCCCTGCTGGAAATGCAGCGGGTGCTGGATAACTCCGAGGAAATGGTGGAGATAGCCTTTGACGAGCGGAACCTTCTGCTGACATCGGGCAAGATGGTAATGACCACCCGGCTCATTGAAGGGAAGTTCCCCAACGTGGAACCGGTCATACCCAAGGATAACGACAAGACCATCTCGGTTAACCGGGAACGGGTGGTAAACGCCCTGAAAATCGTGTCCATCATGAGCAACGACAAGATAAAGCCGGTGAAACTGACGCTATCCAGCGGAAAAATGCGCCTGGAAAGCGAGCAGGCCGAATATGGGGACGTGGCCGACGAGCTGGATGTGGAGGGGTATCAGGGCGAGGAAATGAGCATCGGTTTCAATGCCCGCTACCTGCTCGATGTGTTCAATGAAGTCAGCCCCTCGGAAACGGTGGAAATGAAAATGAAAGGGCCGCTGAATCCGTGCCTAATTCAGATACCGGAAGACTCAGGATTTCTGTCCGTTGTTATGCCGCTGCGAATTGAATGGTAATAACCGAATTATCAGCACTGGATTTTCGGAATTACAAAGAGCTTTTGGTTCAGTTTTCCAGCCGTGTGAACCTGATAGTGGGAAACAACGGACAGGGCAAGACCAACCTGGCGGAAGCCATATATTTCCTGAACCACCTCGATTCCTTCCGCACCCATCGTCTGGCAGATCTGGTGCGGATCGGCCAGCAGAATGCATTTTTGCAATGCACTGTTTTAAATAACGATATACCGCACAAGGCGCGCGTGGAAATAACCCCGCAGGGACGCCGTGCCTGGCTGGACGAAGAAGCCATCCGGCGTCAGTCCGCCTATGCCGCGTCTTTCTACGCCCTGCTTTTCAATCCGGACAGCCTGTATAATTACCGTCATTATCCCGGCGAAAGAAGGCATTTTTATGACCGGTTTTTAGCATTTTATGATGGTGAATATCTGGAGCATCTTAGAACCTTCAGAACAATCCATGCGCAAAAAAATGCCGCCCTGAAATCCGGTGCTGAAACCGCTTTGCCGGAGTGGAATTATTTGTTTGTTCAAAAGGCCTGTGATATTATCAAAAGAAGAAGCGAAATAATCGACCGGATTAATGAGCTTCTGGATGGAATATATAGGCGGTTGACCGGCAGGGAAGGCCGGTTGGCTCTGCAGTATCACTCTTCGCTATCCGGCGAACAGGCCAGGGATGAGGCGATTCTGCGGAAAAACGCAGAGCGGGAAAAACGAGCCGGACACGCCTTGTATGGACCACACCGGGATGACTACGAACTGAACCTTGGCGACCGCAAGGGGGAATCGTATTTATCCCAGGGAGAATACAGGATATCCATTCTGGCCATGAAAATGGCGCTGAACGATCTGATGAGGCAGACCAAGGGATTTCATCCGCTGGTCATCCTGGATGATCTCTATTCGGAACTGGATGAAAACATCAGAAAAAACCTGAACGAATATTTGGAAGAAATACCAAACCAGGTGTTTATAACAACCACAGAAGCACCAGAAACCATCGGGTTGCGCCAGGCCAGGATCATGGAGGTCGGAGCAGGGGCAATCCAAATCAGGAGCAGTTGAAATGACTGAACAAGGACACCGGGATTATTCAGCAGAAGACATAACGGCTCTGGAAGGCATGGATGCTGTCCGGATGCGCCCTGGAATGTATATCGGCGGGGTGGACAACAACGCCCTGCACCACCTTGTGTATGAAATCGTGGATAACAGCATTGACGAGGCCCTGGCCGGGTACTGCAAGGAAATCAACGTGATCCTGCACTCCGACAACAGCGTGACCGTGCAGGACGACGGACGGGGTATTCCCGTGGAAATCCACAAGGAAACGGGAATTCCCGCGGCGACCCTGGTGATGACGCAACTGCACGCGGGCGGAAAGTTTTCCAAGAACAGCTACAAGGTATCCAGCGGACTCAACGGCGTGGGCGCCTCGGTGGTGAACGCCCTGTCGGAAAAACTGACCCTGGAGGTGAAGAAGAACGGCTTCCTGTGGCGGCAGAACTTCTCCCGCGGCAAGGCCACGGACGGCCTGGATAAAAAGGA
>JAOUPZ010000207.1 GCA_029879595.1 Deltaproteobacteria bacterium
TTCCGCCGCACTATTCCGCCGCACTATTCCGCCGCACTATTCCGCCGCACTATTCCGCCGCACTATTCCGCCGCAACTTTGGAAGGCGGCTTTTCGCAGCAACCGGGCGGCCCCGGGCTATCAAACCCCTGTTTTCAATGACAGCCTATCGCAAAACGCCCTGAAGCGCCCCCCCGCTTTTTACTAAAAGGAAAGCCGCAAAATATCCCCCGCCCCCTCCCGGTAGTTCTGGCGGCCCGCTCATATTTGCTTTATGGTTAAAAAATGCGGTCGGTCGCGGCAGGGTGCCACCACGACGCCCGAAAATATTTTGCCCGGCTGTGTACATATACATACTTGATAAACGGACGCACGCGGTGGTTTTCCTCCCTCCACCCGGCTGACCTTTCCCAACGGAAGAACGAATATGGCTTTGCAGGAAACAATGATCAAGCAGGGCAACTGGCTCTTCAAGTACCGAAGCTATGTGCCCGTGCCCATTCTCATCATCGCGGTGACCCTTTCCGCCATCCAGTCACCCGGCGCGGAAGGACTGCTGGCGGGGCGGGCCTGGGAGCTGTTCTGTCTGGCGGTGGGCTCTCTGGGGCTGCTGGTGCGGATTCATACCGCCGCCCACGTGCCCACGGGCACCTCCGGGCGCAACACCACCGGCCAGCGGGCCGATCACCTGAACACCACAGGTCTGTACTCACTCGTTCGCAACCCGCTGTACCTGGGCAACTTCCTGATGTCCTTCGCGGCTGTACTCTGGGTGAGATCCTGTGTTTTCGCCATCGCCTATGTGTTGCTGTTCTTCTTTTACTACGAGCGCATAATCTTCGCCGAGGAGAACTTTCTGCGGGGCAAATACAAGAAGAAATACCTGGACTGGGCGGAGCGCACCCCCATGCTCATCCCCTCCTTCAGGCACTGGGAGCCCCCCACATACCCGCTTTCCTGGCGGGTGGTGTTCCGCCAGGAGTTCACCACCCTTTCGGCCATGGTGTTCACCCTGACCCTGCTCAAGGTGGTGGAAGGCAGCTGGCACACCGGCGGTGCCCTGTGGGACCCGTTCTGGATATGGATTTTCTCCGTGGTCCAGGGAGCCTATCTGGTGGTGCTGTTCCTGATCAAACGCACCAGTGTGCTGAGCATCAAGCGCGGCTGAAAGGCCCGGCGGACCTCAGGCCTCATCCTCGGCAATCACCTCTGTTTCCCGCAGCGCGTCCTGCAGCCAGGGCTGGAATAGCTCCCAGCTGTGGAGGTGCTCCACATATTCCCGCGCCAGGGGGGCGTGCCCCAAGGAAACGCCGTAGGTTTTCAGCCGGGTGGCCATGGGCAGGTACATCGCCTCGGCGATTCCAGGCTCGCCGAACAGGAACGGCCCTCTGGCTGAGAACCGGCGGCGCAGGTCTTCCCAGAGTCCCGTCAGCCTGTTCAGTTCCCGTTCCAGGGCCGCCTGTGAAGGCGGCTGGACCCGTGAAGGCTCCGGGCGACGCGCCAGGTTCATGGGCATGGTGCTCCTGATGGCTGTAAATCCCGAGTGCATCTCGGCGCACACGGAGCGGGCCAGGGCCCGTTCCTCCATATCCGCAGGATACAGGCGGCCCCGGGCGTATTTCTCGTTGACATACTCGGCAATAGCCAGCGAGTCATGGACAACCAGGTCGCCATCCTTGAGCACCGGCACCAGCGCGCTGGGGGAGCGTTCGGCCAGCCGCTCCTTGAAGCCTTCCACAAACAGCGGAATCCGCTCCTCCTGAAACTCCACTCCGGCCATGCGCAGGGCCAGCCAGGCCCTCAGGGACCAGCTGGAGTATTTTTTATTTCCTATGGTAAGAAGCATCCTCGATTATTCCTCGTCAGTTCCGGTTTTTTTCAGCCGTTTTTTTTCAGTCGGTTGTTTCTTGGCCGCGGAGCCGTTCCTTGTAGTTCCTGCGCAGCCGCAGCAGTTCTTCATGATAACCTCCATCCGCAAAATCCGGAAAGGTCCACGCAAAGTTTTCAAAGCGTCCATTTTGATAGACCAGCGTCATATCCGCCCAGACACCCCGCCCCAGGTATATCTTGTTGCCCCGCTCCTTGAACGAGGCCAGCACCACCTTGAACAGGTCCAGGTATCCCATGTCAATATTGACGCGCCGGCCACCATCCCCGCGCCGGAACATGTCTTCCAGGCGTTGGGCTTCCAGGCGGGCTTCCACCAGCCAGTCCGGTATCACCAGCCGGGTAAACTCCACCAGCGTCCGGTGCAGGGAATCACCCATTTCCGCCCGATAGTATTCCGTATGCCCAAAGGGCCGTCCGGAAGATATGGCCCCGCCGGAACCGAAGCTGCGGCGGAGTTCCTCCAGCACCTCGGGAGGCAGATCCGGCCCCTGATGCAGCACGGCCGCAAAGGGTTGTGCCAGGGGGCCGGGATTTTCGCCGGTCTTCCGGTTCATGGCTGAGCTTTTCTCCTGTGTCGTTGCGTCTTACATTAGCGCCAGCCAGTCACGGCCCACCTCCATTCCGTTGCGCCTGAGCTGGCACAGCATCCGGCCCCGTCCCTCCGGCTGGCCGATGCAGGACAAAAAGAAGGCATCCTGGTGCTCCCGGATAAACCCGTCGGGAATCTCATCGGGAAAGCCGTAGGTCGGCACACCCATCACCCTGCGCCCTGGATGGCCCGGGGTGTTGTCCAGAAAGGCCCTGATTACCACTCCGAACTCCCGCAGGTGCCGGGCCATCATGCGTCCGGAGGTGCCTGTACCGCCAATCACCACCTCCCGCCCGAAGCCCGATGGCAACCGGTCCGCATCGCTCGCGGAACCGGCGGCGGCATCCCGGCGCGGATCAAACCACGGCCCCCGGACAATGTGCCATGCCTTGGCCAGCCCCATGGCCTGGCGGTTGTACACCGGGTCCGTCCGGGTGAGGCGGCCGGGCCAGTCCCCACGACGCACCAGCATCCGTGGCGTCTTTTCAAACCTGACACCCTGCCGCAGCGCCCTGAGCAGCATATCGTAATCCTCCGGCCAGGGCACCTGGCGGTATCCCCCCAGCCCACGAAAAAGCTCCGTGCGGGCGAAAAAGCTGGGATGGGATACCGGCGCCTCGACAAACATGGCTCCGGAAATCAACGCATGGCCAAGATGCCGGTTCATCCAGTTGTGATAACGGATCATCCCTTTGGACAAGGGGTGCCCGCCGATGGAAAACGGCTCCACCAGACTCCCCAGCAGGACTCCGCTGCCTGCCCCTCCGCTGCCTGCCCCTCCGCTGCCTGCCCCTCCGCTGCCTGCCCCTCCGCTGCCTGCCCCTCCGCTGCCGGCCTCCAGCTCCTCCAGCGTGGCCAGTTGGTCCTTTAGCCTGCGGTTGTGCATCCTGTCGTCGGCGTCCATCCGGGCCAGGAACTCGCCGCGGGCCTGGGCCAGGCCCTGGTTCAGGGCCTCCACAATGCCTCCCCGCTTCAGGCGGAACAGCCGGACCCGCTCATCCTGGCGGGCCAGTTGCTCCACAATCCGCGGCCCGTTATCCGCCGAGCCATCATCCATGGCCAGCAGTTCCCAGTCCGGGAAGGACTGTCGCCGGATGTCCTCCAGGCAGCCGGCCAGCGTGTCGGCGGCATCATGAAAGGGCAGCAGAACAGATATGCGGGGAGGCATGGCGAAATGTCCGAGGGAAGTTCTTCAAGAGCCGCCGGGCCGTTCCGGCCTGACGGGTGCCGCATGTAAATCAGCCCTGCAGCTGCTGTCCAGACCGGGGGTGAACCGCCCGGACTGAAAAGTCCGGCCGGGCCTCCATCAGGGAAGCTTTTCGGAAAAGGCCCGAAAAGCCCTGGGAAGCATTATGTTCAGTCGGGGGGGGGCCGGCGGCGGATAGGACCTCCCACGCGGAAGAAACACCTCCTGCTTTTTCGGTTCCTCCAGCTCAAGCGACTGATCCTCATCATCACCCCGCACACCATAGGTATGAACGGGATATGTTTTTTCCGCCCTGTCCCAGATACTTATGAGCCCGCTGAACACCTGCCGGCCCTCCTTCAGGTCGTACACGGCCGCGCTTATCTCCATGTGCCTGTCCACCCAGACCGCCACGGCCTCCACACTGGTGATCTCGCCCGATCTTTCAATAATCTCATCCTGCGGCACCCATTGCGGTGATTCCACCATGTCCTTTTCCACCCGCAGGATAGCGACATACCGGGGACGTACAACCTCGGAAATTGCGAGCAGGGTATCTTTGCTGAAGCTGCCCTCGGCGGCATATTGCCTGAGAAGGGCCTGCATCTTCCCCTCGCCCAGGGCCTGGGAGGCCTCTGACTGGGAAATCAACGGATAGCCCGGACGATCTGATTTGATGGTTTCGCGCAGAACATTGGCGAACTGACTGCTCTTGGCGTCGCTGATTTCTTCCACTGCGCTTACCACTCCCAGGGCCACCATTCCCCCTGAAACCACCGCCTTGCCGGTAAATCCGGCATCTTTTTTTACGTTTTGTATGTTGGAACTGCACCCTGTCGCCCCCCACGCTGCCAGGAACATAATGGTTCCCGCCCAGAACAGGCTTCTGTTTCCAGGTATTAACATCTTATGTGTTCCCAAATATTCGCATGTGGACGGCATTTTCCCCTGCCGGTATTTTTCACCCCCTCAATGATTATTATCATATCACTCCCTGATTTTGGTTCAACTGGCCCTGCCTACTCCAGGCGGCGAAAGGCCTCTGGAGTCCGGACCAGCCCCTGGCATCAGGGAAGCTTTGCGGCCATGTCCCTGATGGTCCTGGCAAGCAGCAGGGAAAGCGGGCTGGGGTCTGGTGAAGGAAACCGTTTTTCCAGGGGGTGGCCGGCTGAGGTGCCCATGCCCTCTCCTGCTGGTTCCAGGGCCAGCACCTGTTCAATTTCAGCCTCATTCTGGACAGTGTAGGGCTTTTCCTCACGCCCCCAGGTATCGGCCTGGGCATACCAGACCTGGCGCGGCTGTTTTAGGTCGTATATCCGAAGCGATACCAGAACACTCCGGTCCACCCACACGTTGACAATGGTTCCCCATTTGGCTCTTTCCTCCGGATCAGTCTCCCAACCCTGCCGCACCCATTGCGGCACTCCTGTTTCATCCTGCTCAACCCTGACGATAGCCAGATATCGGGCCTGGATACTTTGCCTGAAGACATCCAGGGACGGCTTGAGAAACATTCCGTCCGTAACATACAGGGCTGTCAGTTCATCGAATTTTCCCGGCCCCACGGATTCACGCACCTTCTCCAGGGCCAACAGCTTGTATTGCGGTCTCTTTTCGGCAATGAGTTTCTGCATGAGCGCCGCATATTCCTGGGATTCTTCCATGGTCAGTTTCTGAAACCCCGTCACGACCCCGAGCAGGGCCATCTCTTCTCCCCGCACCACTTCCGCGGTAAAGCCCGGATCCGCTGTAAATCCCTTCAGGTTCGAACACCCCCCCAGGGCATATAGAACCGCTCCCGACAGCAGCAAGGATACCAGCACGGGCCTTGTGTAGAATTTGCTTTTCATGTTTGTCCTGTTTATTCCTATGGCACCACTGGAGTGGTTACCCCCTGATCCGGTGATTCTCCGGGGACCGCCTGATTCTCCGGCTGCCCGTCAACTCCCGGCCCGTTATCCACCTGCGGTTGCCCGGCCTGCGGCCTTTCTGGCAGCCGACCAGCGGCATCCCCTTCGTCGGTTGCCGATCCCATTTCCGGTAGCTGCCCTTCCGGTAGCTGCCCTTCCGTAAGTTCTGCGGGT
>JAOUPZ010000208.1 GCA_029879595.1 Deltaproteobacteria bacterium
GCGGGCCATTCCACCGTGGTGCCCGGGTCCTGCTCGCCCACCACCACCAGGGTGGGTGTTGTGATGGCCCGGATGCTCTGGCGCTGGTCCATGTCACGGATCGCAGAGCCGCAGGCGCAGTATCCCTCCACCGGGGTAGCCAGGATGCCGGCGCGGATATCCCTTACCTCGCGGGGCAGACGCTTCAATCCCGGGGGCGTGAACCAGCGCTCAATGGTCTCGTTCACCACGGCCTCCATGCCGCCCTCGCTCACGGCCTTTATGCGGCGGTTCCACACCTCCGGCGGGCCGGTGTAAGCCGCCGTGTCGCACAGAATCAAGGAATGCAGCCGCTCGCCATGGTGCGTACCCAGCATCTGCCCCACCATGCCCCCCATGGACAGCCCGCAGAAATGCACCCGCTCCAGGTTCAGTCCGTCCAGCAGGGCCAGGGCGTCCGCCGTCAGCATCTCCATGCTGTACGGCCCGGGCACCACCTCGGAGGCCCCATGGCCCCGGGTGTCGTAGCGCAGCACCCTGAATCCGGCACCGACCAGGGCCGGGAGCTGACCTTCCCACATGGAAAGGCTGGCCGCCAGCGAGTTGGACAGCAGCACCACCGGGGCTCCCTCCGGGCCGTCCAGCCGGTAGTTCAGCCGTACTCCGTTGACATATGTTTCCGCCATCGCTCGTCCTTTCCTGTCCGGAACGCTCTCAGGCCGCGGGATTGATCCGCGCGGCGTCCACCGTAAGGGATTCGGGATACTTCTCGCCCTCGGGAACACGCTGGATGCCCATTTTCTTTATGATCAGCATGCCGCCCGGGTTCACATCCTCACCCTGCCCCAGATTGGCCGCGCCGAAGTTCATCTCAGCCAGCAGCATCCATTTTCCCTCGTGGATTCCCGCTTCCCTGACCATCATTTCCGCCAGCTCGCGGTGGCTGTAAAGGAATCTGTTCGCTTCGGGCATTGTCTCCTCCATATGTTTTATTGCCGGTTAACCTCTTTCTCCCCACAACCATATCACCATCACAAATGGAAATAACACCCCCGCCGGCCCCCTGAACAGTCGGGAAATACGGCATTTTTCACTTGCCTTTCACCCGGAAAAGCTATAATGTTTGTTATTGAGACTTAATCTCAATCACAGATATTATTTTTATGCGGCGGCCAGCAAGGGGGCGGCCCCGCAGGAGCCGGGGGAAGAATTCAGGTCAACAACCAGCCATGCACGATCATCACCAGGGAACACTGACAAGCCTGCAGGGCGAGGAACACGTCACCATGCTGGTGGGCAACCCCAACGTGGGCAAAAGCGTAATCTTCGGTGTGCTTACCGGGCGCTACGCCACGGTATCCAACTATCCGGGGACCACGGTGGAACTTACCCACGGCCGGATGCGCGGCGGCGAAAGCCTGCTGGTGGACCTGCCGGGCACCAACAGCCTGCTGCCGGAATCGGAGGACGAGCAGGTCACCCGGGACGTGCTGATGACCATGCTGGACCGTCCCCACGCCCGGGTGGTGCAGGTATTCGACACCAAGAACCTGCGGCGGGGGCTGTTCCTCACCCTGCAGCTGCTGGAACTGGAAACCCCGCTGGTACTGGTGGCCAACATGACGGACGAGGCCCGCTCGCGGGGCTGGCACCTGGACGGAGCCGCCCTGGGAGCCCAACTGGGCGTGACCCTGCTGGAGACCATCGCCACCCAGCGCAACGGATTCGCGCAGCTCATGTCCGGCCAGGCGGAGTTCCGGGTGCCCCGGGCCCACCGGGTGGGGTATCCCGCCCCGGTGGAGGCGGCCCTGACCCGGGTGGAGGAACTGCTGCCGGAAACCATGCGCGGCAGAAGGGGCCTGGCCCTGATGCTGCTGGCCGAGGACGGCCCCTGGCCCCAATGGGCGGAAACGCTGGACAGCGGGGACATGCGCAACCGGGTGGCAGAAATTCGCGCCGGACTGAACCGCAGGCTGCATGAGCCCCTGCGCTTTGTGATCAACCGCACCCGGCAGGCGGCCGCCGACCGCATGGCCCGGAACTTCCTGACGCGTGAAAAGACGCAGCTAAGGGGCTGGCCGGCCCAGTTGGGCTCACTGGCCCTGCATCCCCTCTGGGGCCTGCCCATAGCCGCGGCTGTGCTCTACGGCATATATCTGTTCGTGGGAGTGCTGGGCGCGGGCACGGCGGTGGACTTTCTGGAAAACGCCATCTTCGCCGGGTGGGTGGTGCCCTGGCTGGACAGCGCCTTGCGCTGGGCCCTGCCGGAAGGGACCTGGGAGCTGCTCATCGGCCCGGCGGGCACAGAGCCAGGAGCCGGAGGGGGGCTGCTGCTGGGGGACTACGGCCTGATCTCCATGGGGCTGTCCTATGCCTTCGCCATCGTGCTGCCCATTGTGGGATTCTTTTTCATCGCCTTTTCCATCCTGGAGGACTCCGGCTACCTGCCCCGGCTGGCGGTGATGCTGAACCGGGTGTTCCGGGCCATCGGGCTGAACGGCAAGGCCGTGCTGCCCATGATCCTCGGCCTGGGCTGCGATACCATGGCCACCATGACCGCCCGGATACTTTCCACGCCCAAGGAACGGATAATAGTGACCCTGCTGCTGGCCCTGGGGGTGCCCTGCTCAGCCCAGCTGGGGGTGATTCTGGGAATGATGGCCGCGCTGAGCGGCTGGGCCATGCTGTGGTGGCTGGGCACGGTTATCGGGGTGATGGCCATGGTGGGCTGGCTGGCCAACCGGGTGCTGCCCGGCCAGGGCAGCGACTTCGTGCTGGAAATCCCGCCCCTGCGAGTGCCGGCCCTGGGCAACATCGCCATCAAGACCCTGGCCCGCATCGAATGGTATCTGCGGGAGGTGGTGCCATTGTTTCTGCTGGGGACCTTTCTGCTGTGGGTGCTCAACCGGGTGGACGCCCTGGCCGCCCTGGAACGGGGCGTGGCCCCGCTGGTGCAGGGCTGGCTGGGCCTGCCCGCCAAGGCCACCGAGGCGTTTCTGATCGGGTTCCTGCGCCGCGATTACGGAGCGGCGGGGCTGTTCGCGCTGTTTCAGGACTCCCTCTCCGCGGGCGAGGTGAGCCAGCTGGTGGAAATACAGGTGGTGGTGTCTCTGGTGACAATCACGCTGTTTGTGCCCTGCATCGCCAACTTTCTGATGATCGTCAAGGAGCGCGGGCTGGCCACCGCCCTGTGGATGACGGCGTTCATCTTCCCCTTCGCGTTTCTGGTGGGGGGGCTGTTGAACCAGCTCATGCGGCTGTTGCTGCTATAAGAGCACCCTGGACCACACCGCTCAGTGGAGGTTTTGCCATGATGAAGGACAACGACCTGGACACAGGCTTGGACAGCGGCCTGAAAAATAGCGGCCTGAAAAATAGCAGCTTGAAAAATAGCGGCGGCCAGGCGGACTGGACCTGCCCGGAATGCGGGGCGGCCCTGCCCTCCGGCAGGGGCTGCGCAGCCAAATGCTCCCAGGGCTCGGGCTGTGCCCTGGTGTGCTGCCCGGAATGCGGGAAGTCCTTTCCCCACCCGGAGCGGGCCGGGCTGGCCTACCGGCTCAGCCGCTGGCTGGGAGCCCGCGGCCGCTGATAAACCAGGATTCGATTTAACACCCTCAAGAGCCGTCCCGGGACGGCCGGAAAAACTTAACGAGACCGAGAAATGACCACACTGCACGATCTGCGCGAGGAACTGCTGGAACATGCCTGGACCCTGGAAGAGCAGGAGGCCCTGAGCATGAAGGCCCTGCTGGAAACGGTCCAGGCCGAGGGCGCCGAACAGGAGATCACCCGCCTGAAAGGCGAGGGCTTGCTGAAGGTGGATGGCGAGCGGGTGGAACTCACCCCCCAGGGACGCACCCAGGCCCGGCATGTGGTGCGGGCCAACCGGCTGGCCTCCCGGCTGCTCACGGATTTGCTGGAACTGGCGCCATCGCTGGTGGAAAGTCAGGCCTGCCGCCTGGAGCATGCCATCAGCCCCCTGCTGGCGGACAGCCTGTGCACCCTGCTGGGACACCCCCCCACCGCCCCGGATGGCGCGATGATCCCCCGGGGGGCCTGCTGCGAGAGCGCCCGCACGGAAATCACCCCGGCGGTGCATCCCCTTACCGAACTGGAACTGGGAGCGGACGGCAGGATCACCTTCATCCGGCCCAGGTTCCCGGAACGCCTGAGCCAGCTTTCATCCCTGGGGCTTATTCCGGGGGTCAGCGTGCGGCTTACCCAGCGGCAGCCCTCGGTGGTGCTGGCCATGGGAGAAAGCACCCTGGCCCTGGACCGCGACGTGGCCAGGGATATTTTCGTCAAGCCCGGACGGGCTCAGGATTAGGGACAGAATCTGGCTCAGGGCCGGGTGCGGGCGGTCCGTCAGGCCGCCGCCTCCGGGTCATCCGGATCGTCCTTGGGCCGGGCCATCCAGGAAACCAGCACGCTGAGCTCATACAGGACAAGCAGCGGACCGGCCAGCAGCATCTGGGTAAAGGCATCCGGCGGGGTCAGGATGGCCGCCACCACAAACACCACCACGATGGCATAGCGGCGGTTGGTGCGCAGGAACTCCGGGGTAAGGAGACCCATCCGGGTCAGCAGAAGGCTCAGCAGGGGCATCTCGAAAACCATCCCGAACACGAATATCAGCCGCAGCACAAAGGACAGATAGTCGCCGATCCGCAAGGACGGCACCAGCGTCTTGTCGAAGTTGATCAGAAACTCCACCGCGAATGGAAACACGATGAAGTAGCAGAACAGCCCCCCGCCCACAAAGAGCGGATAGGACAGCAGCATGAACGGCCACATCACCTTCTTTTCCTTCTTGTAAAGGGCGGGGCCCACGAAAAGCCATAACTGCCCCAGCGTGAACGGGAAGGTGAGAAATACCGAGGCGTAGAAGGCGGCCTTGAGATGGGTGAAGAACGGGTCGGTGAGGGTATCGAACTGGAGGTTCTTCACAAAGGGCACCACCGGAGCCTGGATGAAGTCCAAATATAGTTGCTCACCCCCCAGGCCCCCAGAAACACCACCAGCATGCAGGAGAAGATATAAACCATCCTCTTGCGCAGTTCCCGCAGGTGCTCCGTCAGGGGAAGCTGGGGGTCGTCGATATCATTCCCCTTCTCATGATTTTCGTCTTCGTTCACCACGGTCATGTCAGGCCGGGAAAAAAATGCTATGAATAAAATGCCGGTGATCAGCGGATGACCTGCCGGCGGCTTGCCGCCCTGCTTGAGTTCTTTCGGCGGGGTTGTCCCAGAGGCTGTTTTCAGGAGATTGTTGATTTTCCTGCGGCCGGGCCGCCGTTTTGCATAACGAAACGCCATGCCAACCATGCAAGAATACTCAATAATTTCCCGTTTTGAAACGGGGAATGGAAAAATTCAGGCCGGGCGTGGTGTTTTCCGCCTTCCACACGCCCCGGAAAACCGGAAACGGCCCCTCCGGTCCAGGTCCTGGGTTCGCCTGGTCTCCGTTTTTTTTCGCGCGGGAATCTGCACCGCACTGGCGCTGGCTGTCTGGCTGGCGTTTTCTCCGGCCATCACGGCCCAGCAGGCCAAAAGCCAGCCCCCGGCAGGGGACGGCGCGGACGAACTGCTCAAGAAGGAACGCAAGGACGAATACATCATCGAGCATACGTTCACCATGCCCAAGGGCCCGGTGATAGATGCCCTGTTCTCGCCCAACCAGAAATATGCAGTGACCATCGGAGCAACCCGGGCCATCCGGCTCCACGAGGTGGAATCCGGCCGGATC
>JAOUPZ010000209.1 GCA_029879595.1 Deltaproteobacteria bacterium
CCCCGGGGCCTCCCGGTTCTACCTGTCGCTTGAGGATGACCTCATGCGCATCTTCGGCGGGGAGCGCATCGCCAACCTGATGACCCGCCTGAAGGTGGAGGAAGACGAGGCCATCACCCATGTGCTGATCTCCCGCGCCATCGAGAACGCCCAGAAACGGGTGGAGGGACACAACTTCGAAATCCGCAAGCATGTGCTGGAATACGACGATGTGATGAACAAGCAGCGCGAGGTCGTCTACGGCACCCGCCGCGAGCTTCTGGGCGGGGATGTGGAAAACGTGCTTTTGGACATGGCCGACGAGGTGCTGGAGGATATCGTTTCGGTACATACCGATAGCCGGCATGTAGAGGAATGGGACACCGACGGCCTGCAAACCCAGTATTTGACCACCTTCGGCATCCCCGCCGAAACAGACTGGGCCCAGGTGCACGAACCCGACGAGATCCGCAAATCCCTCATGGAAGGCGTGGAGCGGGCCTACCAGGCCAAGCGCGACGAACTGCGCCAGGTGGTGCAGGACGCCCACGACGGCCAGGCTTCGGATGAGGGCGTCACCAAGGTCTTCCATGACTTCCAGCGCCACATTCTGCTGAGCATCCTGGACAATCTGTGGAAGGACCACCTGCTTTCCATGGACCACCTGCGCGAGGGCATCGGGCTGGTGGGCTATGCCCAGAAAAAGCCCATTGATGAATACAAGCGTGAGGGCTTCGCCCTGTTCGAGGACCTGATGTTCCGCATCAGCAAGGAGGGCGTGAGCACCTTCTTCCGGGCCCACTTCAGCACCGAGGCCCCCCGGCCCGAGCAGCGAAAAGTCCAGGAGGACCTGGCCTATACCCACGGCGACGCCGATGACGCCGGCAAGCCCTCCAAGGCCCAGAAGCTGGCCAACTGGGGCCGTAAAAAGAAGAAAAAGCGGGCGGGTTAGGCCGGATATTCCGCCCTGGCCCGGCTCACCGCCTGCGGCGTGACAAGAAAAAACCTCCGCCTGAGGTATTGCGCACGCCAAAACATCCATGTAAAGTTTGTAGATTATAGTATCAACGCGGCGCGTTTATAACACGGATCGACCGATCCACCGTGCAGGCGGCATGTTGCCAGAAGGCAACCCGACCCGAAAGCGCGCCTTCCAGGCACCCTGATCACAAGGGTGTTGCAGGCCCCCGGAGGCTCCCGCCCAATAAGGGAGAACCGGCTGGCGATGGAAGGACGAGGCGGTGGAAACAGGTGCTTTTTCAGTTGACGGGAACAGGCCCCAGCAGGCCGTCCCGTTGCGGCGAAAAAAAAGCAACCCGGGCCGACACCGGCAAACAGCCGCAGCAGCAGAAAATAACCAGCAGTCGCCGCGCAGTTCCAGGAGTTTATATCCCATGACAGTTATATCGATGAAGCAGTTCATCGAAGCCGGTGTGCATTTCGGTCACCAGACCCGCCGGTGGAACCCGAAGATGAAGCCCTATATCTACGGCGCCAAGAACAATATTCACATCATAGACCTGCAAAAATCCTTGCGCATGCTGCGCGATGCCTACGAGTTTGTCCGCGAAATATCAGCCCGCGGCGAATCGGTGCTCTTCGTAGGCACCAAGCTGCAGGCCCGCGACATTATCCGGGATGAAGCCCTGCGCGCCAACAGCTACTACATCAACGAGCGCTGGCTGGGCGGTCTCCTGACCAACTTCAACACGGTCAAGCAGTCCATCGGGCGGCTCAAGAAGCTGGAGGACATGCGCGGCGAAAACGGCCTGTACGATGGCGTAATCAAGAAGGAAGCCGTGCGCCACGAGCGGACCCGCGAGAAACTGGAACGGGCCCTGGGCGGAATCAAGGATATGCGGCGGCTCCCCGGCGTGATCTTCGTGATCGACTGCCGCAAGGAGAAGATCGCCGTGGAAGAAGCCAACAAGCTGGGCATTCCCCTGGTGGCCGTGGTGGACACCAACTGCGATCCCGAGAACATCAACTATGTGATTCCCGGCAACGACGACGCCATCCGGGCCATCCGCCTTTTCGCGGGCACAATCGCCACCGCTATCAACGAGGGACGCGCCATCTTTGACGCCCAGATGCGCTCGGTGGAGGATGAAAAAGCCCGGGCTCCCAAGCCCAAGGCCGCCAGGCCCCCCCGCAGGGACGATGATAAGCCCACCGCCAAAACCGCCGAGAAAAAAGCCGATAAAAAGGCCGATGAGCCCAGGGGCAAAGCCGCCGACGTAAAACCGGAAACAGCGGAAAAGAAAGCCGAACCCAGCGCTGAGGCCCAGGCCGGCAAGGATGAAGCCAAGGCGGAAGAAAAGAAAGCCGCCGCTGAAAAACCTGCCGCCAAAAAGGCCGCCAAGGACGACGGGGAAAAGAAAGCGGCTAAACCCGCCAAAGCGGAAGCCGACGAAAAACCTGCCGCCAAGCAGGACGGCGGGGAAAAGGCCGATGAAAAAGCCGCTGAAAATGCCGCTGCCGAACCCGCTCAGGAGCAGACCGCCGGGGATTGACAACGCCCCGGACCGGACAGGGATAAAACAGGGCCCGCGCCACTTTTTCCAGCCGCGGGCCTGATTAGAATATCTGGAGTGATAAATGACGATTACAGCATCTAAGGTAATGGAACTGAGGGCCGCCACCGGGGCGGGAATGATGGACTGCAAGAAGGCCCTGGAGGAAACCTCCGGAGACATGGAGGCCGCCAGGGACTACCTGCGCAAAAAAGGCATTGCCATCGCCCAGAAAAAGGCCGGACGGGAGACCAACGAGGGTGCCGTGGCCATCAGACTGGATGACGGAGCAAAGCAGGGCTCCATCGTGCAACTGGCCTGTGAAACCGACTTTGTGGCCCGCAACGAACAGTTCACCGAACTGATGGAGCAGCTGACCCGGCAGGCCCTGGCCAAAGGAGGCGATGATCTGACGGGCCAGCAAAGCATCGCCGGCAGCGGCACCGTGGCCGAGCTCATCACCGAGGGCATCAGCAAGCTTGGTGAAAACCTGCAGTTCCTGGCTGCGGACCGCCTGGCCGTATCCGGCGAGGGCGTTGTGGGCGGATACGTCCACTCCAACAACAAGATCGGAGTGCTGGTTTCGCTGGGCTCCGACAAGGCGGTGGACTCCGCACGGCTCTCGGAGCTGGCCAAGGACATCAGCATGCACATCGCCGCTTCCAACGTAAACGCTGTTTCCGAGGAAGACATCGACCCCAAGGCGGTGGAAAAGGAAAAGGATATTCTGGTGGCCCAGGCCAAGGAGTCGGGCAAGCCGGACGACATCATCGAAAAAATGGTCCAGGGCAAGCTCAAGAAATTCGTGGCCGAAATCACCCTGCTCAACCAGCCTTTTGTGAAGGACCCTGAAAAAACCATTCAGGCCCTGCTGGATGAAAACGGCAAGCAGCTGGGGGCATCCCTCAAGGTGGAAAAATTCGTCAAGCTGCAGTTTTAGCGGCAGCCCTGACCACGGCCTGAAATACCTGGCGCAAATAAGCCGGGACACCACTGCTGGCGCCCCGGCCGCCTATTAAAAACGGAGAGCACCTTGCCTCTGAAATACAAACGCGTGCTGCTGAAGTTGAGCGGAGAGATGTTCGGCGGGGCGGATGGAGCCAATTTTGATTACGGCCGCATCAACACCCTGGCCCAGCAGGTAGCCAAAGCAATCCGTGACGGAGTCCAGCTGGGGCTGGTTGTGGGAGGAGGAAACATTTACCGGGGCACCAGATCAGCGCCGCCGGGCATGGACAGGGTTTCCGCCGATCACATGGGTATGCTGGCCACCGTGATAAACGCCATCTGCCTGCAGGACGCCCTGGAAAGGATGGATGTCCCCACCCGGGTGATGACCGCCATTGAAATCCGTTCCATCGCCGAACCCTACATAAAGCGCCGGGCCGACAGGCATCTCTCCCTCAAAAGGGCCGTGATCTTCGCCGCCGGAACCGGCAGCCCCTTCTTTACCACAGATACCGCAGCCGCGCTCAGGGCCTCGGAGATGAATGCCCAGGTGCTTATCAAGGGCACCATGGTGGACGGGGTGTATGACAAGGACCCCAAGAAAGACCCTGACGCCAAGCGCTTTGACAAGCTGAACTATCACGAGGTGCTCAGCCGGGACCTCAAGGTGATGGACAGCACCGCCGTGGCTTTTTGCAAGGACAACTTGATTCCCATCCTGGTTTTGGATATCGAAAAGGAAGACGCACTTTCACGGGCTGTGAGAGGAGAGGAGATTGGTACCCTGGTCAACTAGCCCTGCAAAAGGGCCGCTGCGCCGGTCAATAGTAATGCTTGCCTGAGGTGAGGAAATGCTGGAGGAAATTACGCGGGATCTTAACAAGAAAATGGATCAGACCATCAAGGTAATCGCGGAGGAAATGGCCGCGGTGCGCACTGGACGGGCTTCGGCTGATATTCTGAAACCCATCACCGTGGAATACTACGGCGCACAAACCCCCTTGCTGCAACTGGCCACCCTGGCCACCCCGGATTCCCAGCTGATCACCGTGACCCCTTTTGACCCCTCGGCCAGCAAGGCCATCGAAAAGGCCATCAACTCCTCCCAGATGGGCCTGAACGCCTCCATGGACGGCGGTATAATCCGTGTGCCCATTCCCGTGCTGACAGAAGAACGGCGCAAGGAGATGGTGAAGCATGTGCGCAAACTGGGCGAGGATGGCAAGATAGCCCTGCGTAACCTGCGGCGGGATGCCAACGAACATGTGAAAAAGCTGGAAAAGGACAAGCAGATTTCCAAGGATCAGGAGCATGATGTCGAAAGCGAAATACAGAAGGCCACCGATGCCCATGTTTCCCGCATAGATGAACTGGTCAGGAAAAAGGAACAGGATCTAATGACCGTCTGACCGGTGACAGGGCGGGCGCGATCCCGCCGCCGGCCTTTGAAAACCGGCAAACCGGTTTTCCGGTGAACCGGTCCCCACCCGGGGCCCAAGAAACCAACCCCCGGATTTAACGCCCATGCTGGCAGATCTTCTGTACAATATCTGGCCGTACCAGATTTTCAAATCCGTGCTCTTTCGCAGCGGCATGGGGTTCCTCACCACCTACGCCCTGATAGTAATGTTGATGCCACCCATGATCCGGGTGTTCCGCCGGGCCGGGGTGGTTTCCGATTTCGGTGAGATAACCCCCTCAAATCGCCCCTACAGCGGCCCCAAGCCCATTATGGGAGGCGGGCTGCTGGTGGTGGGAGTACTGGTATCCATGCTTTTGTGGCTGGAATCCAACCAGTTTGTCATCGCGCTGGGGCTGATTCTGCTGGCCTTTGCCGGCATCGGAACCATCGACGATGTGGCCAAGATACGCCACCGGCGAAGGGTGCAGTCCGGCAAGGCGGAAAAGAAGGACTACTCTGAAAAGGCCGATGGAATCAGCGGATCAATGCGCCTGGGAATGGAATTTCTGGTGGCCACCGTGGTGGTGGTGGGCCTGTACCGCTTCGTGGATATCGACGGCCATCTGGTGGTGCCCTTCATCCCGCTCAAATGGTGGTATCCCTACCTGCCCCGCGTTGTGTTCATCCCGTTCATGATCCTGATCATCGTGGCGGGCGCCAATGCCGTAAACCTGACCGACGGCATGGACAGCCTGGCCACCGTGCCCATCCTTACCTGTGCGGCCTTTGTCGCGGCGGTGGCCTTCGTGGGCACCGAGCCGGAGCTGGCGAACCGGCTCAGGCTGCCTGTGCTGCCCGGCGAAATGAA
>JAOUPZ010000210.1 GCA_029879595.1 Deltaproteobacteria bacterium
TACGAGCCCGACCTCACCGAGGATGAAAAACAGCTATTGTCCGAATACGAGCTGAAACTGTCCCACAACAGCGAACTGCTCCGGCCCAGGAAGGTTCCGCCCCATCTGGATGTGAGACTGATGGCCGCCAAGATACTGCGTGCCGAGGGCGTGGAGGAATCCGCCGCCATCATGCTGGATATCCTGGGAAACGCCGATTACCTGCTGTTGAAGGAAGCCGCCGATACCTTTGGCGAGTTTAAAACCAGCGGAGCGGCGGAACATCTTTATGAAATGCTGTCACAGGAGCATTGGGAGGTCCGTCTGGCAGCCGCCAGGGCGCTGGGCTTCCTGAATCACCCGGGAACACCCGGGGCCTTCCGGGCCAAATGGCCGGACCGGGATGGAGCTGTCCGCCGGGAGATCATCCTGTCCCTGGAGGGTTTTGAGGGCCAGGAGGTGGATAGCTTGCTGGATGAGGCCCTGGAGGATAATGACCCGGAGGTCATCAAGGCGGCGGGATTGGTCCTGATGAGGAAAGGGCGGAAGGAACACCTGAGAAAGATGCTTTCCGTAATGACGCAAAACCCGCTTCACAGCTGGTCCGGCATTGGCGAGGCGCTGGAAAGATCAACACAGGAAGAAGGGGTGAAAGAACTGATTGCTGTTTTAAACGACCCTGCAAAGAAACCACTGATTCCGGTGACGTTGAGGCTGCTGGAGGAGATCGCCTTGCTGAGCTAGCGGCATGGCAGGGGCGAACGGGCCGTTGAGCGGTGGGTGGCCCGACCCGGATTAAAAACAATAAAAACTATTCGGTGGAATCCGCTTTTTTCAGTCGGTTTTCCCCAGGAAACGTGAGGATACCTTGTGGACAAGGCAGTGTTTAAAGCGCTAAACGGCGGGGCGTCATACAACCCCTCAGGCAGAAACAGCGGGCTGATCTCTCTGGCCTCGGTCCTGCTGGCGGCCTGGGCTTTAATGTGGGCCTTCCCGGCCCTGGCGGCCAATATAGGTGCCGGGCCGGAGTATCGGGAGTTTCCCCTCATAGGCTCACGGGTGGCCGTATGGGTGGCCGCCGAGGTGCACCTGATGTTCGCCGCATTTGTGCTGGGCGTGCCCATGTTCGCCGTGATCGTTGAACTGGTGGCCATGCTCACCGGCGAGAAGAAATACGATGCCCTGGCCAGGGAATTCAGCAAGCTGGTGACTCTGTCCACGTCCATCACGGCCATCTGGGGCGGCATCCTGCTGTTTCTGCTGGTGACGCTCTACCCCAAGTTCTGGAACTACCTGTCGGGTATTTTCGCCCCCACCATGTGGATCTACCCGGTGCTGTTCCTGCTGGAGCTGGTGTTCGTGTACCTGTACTACTACAGCTGGGACCGCATGACTGAGGGCCGCTCCAAGTGGGTGCATTTCGGTCTGGGGATTATGGTCAACGTGGTGGGCACCATCCTGCTGTTCCTGGCCAATACCTGGGCCACCTTCATGATGACACCCGGCGGGATAAACCCGGATACCGGCGAGCTGGTGAGCCTGTTCGAGGCCATCTACAACTTCGCCTGGATGCCCATAAACATCCACCGCCTCATCGCCAACGTGACCTTCGGCGGGGCGGTGGCCGCGGGCTATGCCGCCTTCAAGTTCATGTACTCCAAGACCCCGGAGGACAAGGCGCATTATGACTGGATGGGCTATGTGGGAATGATGATCGCCATGTGGTCCTTCCTGGTGCTGCCCTTCGCCGGTTACTATCTGATGCGCGAAATCTACGCCTATGACCAGACCATGGGGATCACCATGATGGGCGGATTCCTGTCCTGGGTATGGATCATCCAGGCCCTGGTGATTTCAGTGCTGTTCCTGGGGCTTAACTATTATATGTGGTGCGGCCTGGAGCGTATCGAGGGCGGGGAACGCTATCAGCCCTATATCAAGTACCTGCTGACGGTGCTGGTGCTGGGCGTGATGGTCTGGGCCACCCCCCACAGCCTTATCGCCACCCCGGAGGAGGTGTCCGCCATGGGCGGTGCGCACCATGAGGTATTCGGCTCACTGGGGGTGATGAGCGCCAAGATGACCGCGGTAAACCTGATGATCCTGGCCTCGGCCATCGGGTTTATGTTCTATCGCCGGGCCAACAAGATCGCCACTCACCCCAGCGCGAAAATGCTCAACCTTGTCCAGGGAGGAATATTCGGCGGCGCGGCCCTGATTATTCTGTACCTGGGGATCGACGGCTATTTTGTGTCTCCCATCGTCCGGGTGGAGAAGTACTCCATCTGGCAGGTGCTGCTGGTGCTCTTCGCCATTTTATCCACCACCGGGCTGGATGTGATCCTGTTCCGGAACTGCAGGACCACCGGCGGCATCAACTGGGGACGGATGGCCCCTCGCTCACAGTATGCGCTGTTGCTGGTGGCCGTGGCCTTTACCTGGCTGATGGGCCTGATGGGCTATGTGCGCTCCATCAGCCGACAGCACTGGCATGTCAACAAGGTGCTGGAGGATACATCGGTGGATGCGTTCTCTCCGGCGCTGGGCTATGTGTCCACTGTCGTTACGGCCTGCACGATCATATTCCTCGGACTGGTCATGCTGATTTTCTGGATCAACTCCCTCACGGAGAAAAAGAAGGCCGCCTAGGCCAGGGCGGAGCTGCTCCGGCCCGGCTGGCCGGACACTTGGAGTAATACCGAATCCGGAAGGGCCACCTTCCGACCGGCCCTGAAGCGGCCGGGCAAACAAACTTACAGGAGCTGGCTGGACGTGCAAGCATTGAAAATGGTCCTGTTTTCCCTGGCTGTGATGGGATTTTTCACTTGGTTTTCCAATTATATTCCGCAGATAGAATCACATCCGCCCAAGAAGATTTCCCTGGATTCAAAGCTGACCGAGGACGAGATGATCGGCGCCGGGGAGACGGTTTACAACACCAAGGGAACCTGCGGGATCTGCCATGCCATCGGCCGCAAGGGCAACCGCGGACCCGACCTGGGCGGCATCGCCGAGCGGGCGAAAACCCGCAAGCCCGGCCTGGACGCCACCGGGTACCTGCTGGAGTCCCTGCTGGCCCCGGCGGCATACCTGGTGGAAAAATACGGCCCCCTGATGCCCCCCATGGGCAATGCCCTCTCTCCGGGGGAGGTCTGGGTAACCGTGGCCTATTTGCAAAGCCTGGGGGGGGAGGTTTCGATCACCCCCGCTCAGATCAGAGCCGCCTACAAACTGCACGGAATACCCCTGAGTGGTGGGACGGGGTCCGCCGCGGGAGGGACGGCGGCTGCTGAACAGGCCGCCCCTGCACCGGCTCCGGTGGTGGACCTCGGGCCTGCCCCACAGCTGGGGGATGCCGAGGCGGGAAAAAAGGTCTACCTGGAGGTCTGCCTGGCCTGCCATGGACCCGACCCCGCCAACGACGGCCCCATCGGTCCGAAGATTCAGGGAGCGTCCGCGGAACTGCTTCTGTACAGGGTGGTCGCGGGGGCATACCCCAAGGGGCACAAACCTCTCAGGCCGACCAAGCTCATGCCGCCCATGCCGAACCTGAAGGACAAGGTCGGAGATCTGGCGGCCTTTCTCAAGTAACGGGCCTGCAGGGATAAAACGGCCGGCAAACAGAATATGCCAAAGGGGACAAGGGTAACCGGAGAAGAAGAAATGCAATTTTTAAAAAATGCTCTCGTGCAGACGGTGATTGTGCTGTTGCTGGGTTTTGTGGTGCTGGAACTGGTGCAGCCGCCGATTCCCTTGAGCCTCCTGATGTTCTATATGTCCGCCATTGCGGTGGGGATGGCTGTTTATTCAACATCCACCACCGAGCGGATGGAGAGCTTCTGGGCGCCCATCAGAACCCTGCTGGTTTCACCGTCACTGAAACTGCTGCGGATAGCGGTCCTCACGGCGATTCCGGCCGGGGCCGCAGTGCTGACCGCGTTTGCGCTGATACCTTCCAACAGTGCGCCGGCAACCCTGCGGGTAATTCATCCGGCGCCTCCGGGGTCCATCACCTTCGAGGGCAAGCCCATCAACCTCCGGGAGGCGGTGAACCCCTTCCGCGAACTGAAGGGAACCGACCAGCAGGCTTTTGCCGGGAAGGTGGAACTGGGCCGGGAGGTTTATTTCAAGAACTGCTTCCAGTGCCACGGCGACCACCTGGACGGCGAGGGGCCTTTTGCCAAGGCGTTCAATCCCCGTCCGGCGAACTTCCAGGATGTGGGGACAATTGCCCAGTTGCAGGAGTCCTACCTGTTCTGGCGGATTGCCAAGGGAGGGCCGGGTCTGCCCGCTGAGTCCACTCCGGGACGCAGCGCCATGCCACGCTGGGAGGGCATACTAAATACCGATCAGATATGGGCGGTGATCCTGTTCCTCTACGAAAAGACAGGGCATCCGCCCCGCACCTGGGAATAAAACCCGGGGCAGGACAGATGAGAAACTGCCTCAAGGCCCCGGCCGGGTCGGCAAGGCAGGAAAACTGAAGCGCTATAACCATAACCTGAAGGCAGGAATGAATATTTCCGCATTGAAAATTTTCTGGGGGCCGGCCCTGGCGGCACAGGTGCTTTTGCTGGCACTGGTGGCGGGTGCTCCGGGCGTAATGGCGCAGGAGCAGGACCCCGACCATCCGGGCCGGAAAATTTACGACGACATGTGCTCGCAGTGTCACGGAGGCATGGGCGATGCCAAGAGTCACGGCTTTGAGGCCATGTACCCCCGTCCCCGGGACTTCACCAGTGGCATGTTCAAGTTCCGCCGCACCGGCAGCGGGGAGTATCCCCTGGAAAAAGACCTGGTGCAGATGATCACCAATGGAATGCCCGGCACCGCCATGCCCCCCTGGGGCCATGTGCTCAAGCCGGATGAGATCAGGCTGGTGGCCCAGTACATCCAGAAGTTCTATGCCTCCCCGGACGACGAACCCCTGGAGGAAAAGAAGATCACCAAGGCGCCCCAGGCCACCCCCGAGCTGATCAGGCAGGGCCGCCAGGTGTTCGAAAAGCTGGAGTGCTTCCGCTGTCATGGCCAGGAAGGTCGCGGCGATGGCTATAACTCCATGGTGCTCAGGGAGGACTGGAACCAGGAGCCGATATACCCGCGGAATCTAACCGCGGGCTGGCTGTTCCGCGGTGGCCGGGAGCCGGAGGATATTTACCGCACCGTTTTGTTCGGGCTTAACGGAACCCCCATGCCCGCCCACAGTGAGGAGGCGGCCCTGAAGGAAGAGCAGGCCCGCTGGGCGCTGGCCCATTATATCCGCTCCATCAGCGGCTCCACTCAGGAACCCGCCGTCAAATCCAATATCATTTCAAAGTTCACGGAAGGCCCCGTACCAGTGGGCGGCGCCCACCCGGTCTGGGAGGAAGCCGAGGTCTATTATATTCCCCTGGCCGCCCAGGTTGTCGTCGAGCCCCGGCTCTACCAGCCTTCGGTTCGCCAGCTCTGGGTACAGTCGCTGTATAACGATTACGAGATCGGGTTGAAGGTCCGCTGGACGGACTCCACCACTCAGGACAACGCGGCCATAAAGGAAGCCCTGAAGAAGAGAGAAACCGACGAGGGACTTGAGCCCGGATCGTTGCAGCCTCCGGCGGATGAAATGTCCATCCAGTTTCCCTCCAATTATGAAATAGGGCGGACGTTGCCGTATTTCCTGATGGGCAGACCGGGCAACTCGGTCAACCTGTGGCAGTTCAAAAGC
>JAOUPZ010000212.1 GCA_029879595.1 Deltaproteobacteria bacterium
CGGGGCGGGGCTGCAAGCCGTTTGCACAATTGAATCCCCCCCCCGTTGTCACTCCTCCCTCCCCCATCTGGCAACCGCGCACCCCGCCCTCCGGCAGGCCAGGCCAGGCGCGGCTTTGTGCAGGCATAACACACCCCCGGCGCTATTATTGAGCCTGGGGGTGTGCCTTTGGGTGGGGGAAGAGATGGTGGTGCCTGGGATGGATGAGGTATGAATACTCCTTCAAAAACGGAACAGAATACCGTGATCCTGCATCATGGATTTAATCAGGCTGACCGATGACTCAACAGGGTTGTCGTTGGGAACGATAAGGTCGAAGTCAGGATGACTTTCCGTGTTTTTCCCGATATTGATCACCTCGATCCGTTCGGGGTTGATTACTGTTTTGATAATTTCCAGATCTTCTGTGGATATATCGGTCATGGTAATGATGAGGATCATGCCCGCATCAAGCATGATGTGAGCGATTTCGGCCAGACGGCGGATATGCTCAAGGTCCTTGTGCTCAGGGTCTTTGACACCCAGATCCGCATCCACTCCGTGTATAATGCTTCCTATCCCCAGGTAATAGACCTGCTTGCCGGAGGAAAAAAGGTGGGCCTCCAGTGCCTTGGCCACCTGCTTTTTATCAACCCCATGGGGGCCGGAAATTACCACCAGCGCAGACTGCTGGTTGTTCCGCTCCATCCGGGTCTCCATGCTGATAAAGGAGGTCTCCCATTTGATATTTCGATGGATGGCCGAATCACGCACCCAGGCCTGGGCATCTGTGAGGTCCTCCAAAATGATTCCCCCGCCACGGATCTCGTACTCGTCTACCAGAGCGAACCGGCTGGTTATCTCGTTGTCTTCGGACAGGTCAAAGGCGATGGCCTTGCCTAGTTTCAGGATACACTCCGCGACATGGTGCCGCCCCACTTCTGCGGATTCATTTTCGCTGGAAAGATTTGAAGAATCGATATGGCGGATCACCTTTTCCAAAGTGGCCTTGACTTTGGCAGTACCCAGCTTGAACAGGTATTCCTTTTTCGGGGTGAAGGGCTCCTTGCCCAACCAGAACAGGCTGACCCGGATACGTTGGGCAACCTTGGGGGGCGGAGCGCCCTCCTGGGTGGCAATCTCTCCCCGCTGCACGAATATCTGATCCTGCATGGTAAATCCAACCGGGTTTCCTGTCTGATAGGAGGTGGCTTGTGGAACGTTGAAGCCTTCAAAAGATTTTATCGTTGTCGACTTTCCCGAAGGGTAGAAAATCACCTTTTCGCCCACCCGCATCCGACCCGAGGCGATGGTTCCGGCGATAATCCGACGATCATCTCCATAGTTGGTGAACTTATAGACATCCTGCACCGGCAATCTAAGCGGTTGTTCGGTTTTGGGGGGAGCTTTCTCAAAGCTATCCAGAGCCGAAAGCACCGAAGAGCCCTTGAACCAGTCAAGGTTTGGGCTTTGCCGGGCTATGTTATCCCCGTGAAAACCGCTGACTGGAATATAGTCCGCGGGATGGATGTTCAGGGGTGCCAGAAAGAGATTGAATTCCTCCCTGATGGACTCAAAGACTGATTGTCGATAGTCCACCAGGTCCATCTTGTTTACCAGCACAACAATCTTCCGGATGCCCAGCAGGGACAGCAGAAACCCATGGCGTCGTGAGTTTTCCTGGATGCCCTCCTTGGCGTCAATTACCAGCAAGGCCGCCTCGGCCCGGGCTGCGCCGGTAATCATGTTCTTCAGGAATTCGATGTGGCCGGGAGCGTCTATAATGATATAGCGCCGTCTTGCCGATTTGAAGAACACCCGGGAGGAGTCAATAGTGATCCCTTGAGCCTGCTCCTGTTTGAGCGCATCCAGGAGAAAGGCATATTCGAAGGGCTTGGCGTTGCGCTCGCAGTTTCTCCTCACCGCCTCCAGCTTTCCTTCCGGCAAGGAGCCGGTGTCAGCCAGAAGCCGGCCGATGACTGTGCTTTTTCCATGATCGACATGCCCTACGATCACGATGTTCATGCTTTCTTCGGTAAATTCTGTGGTGGTTTTGGTTTGCATTACATATATCCTTCAGTCCTGAGTGTTTCCAATCCGCCCCCATCCTCCTGGTCCTGGGCACGACCGGAGCGCTCCGCGATATTCGCCAGATTGCCCGAGCGTAATTCCGCGATGATTTCCTCCACATTCCTGGATTCAGAATCAATCGGCTGGGTGCAGGGATAGCAGCCCAAAGAGCGGTAACGCCTGCCCTCGCCCTGGTTATAATAAAGAGAGACTGTGGGAATGTTTTCCCGCTGGATATACTCCCAGATATTCAGTTCGGTCCAATCCAGCAGGGGATGGATTCGCAAGTGGGTTCCGGGAGCGAAGTCAGTCTTGAACTGATTCCAGAACTCCGGGGGCTGATCATCTATATTCCATTCGTTCGTGCGGTCCCGGGGGGAGAAATACCGCTCCTTGGAGCGAGAGCCCTCTTCGTCGGCGCGAACCCCGGCGATTATCGCGGTAAATGGTTCCGGGTTTCGGTCTATCTCGTACTCCTGGATTTTATGGTTGTATTTCAACCGCGGATAATTTCCACTCACCGTGTTTTTGAGGGCCGTTGTTTTTAACATTTTGCAGCACTCCAGACGGCTGGCCGTATTCCAGGGGAAGCTTTTACCCTGTTCCAACGCCTCTGTATTCTGGCCCACCACCATGTTCAGTTTCCATTCACGCGTAAGGCGATCACGGTATTCGATCATCTCCGGAATCTTGAAGTTGGTATCAATGTGAATCAGCGGGAAGGGCACATGGTTGTAAAAGGCTTTTCGCGCCAGCCACAGAAGGACAGTACTGTCCTTCCCAATGGACCACAACATTCCCAACTCCTTGAAGTTGGCATAGGCCTCCCTCAGGATATGGACACTGACGCTTTCCAACTCATCCAGGTGATTCGCTGTCATATTCAAAGCCCCCTGGATGTAGCAAATAGTATGTTCTGATCTTTTTTCAGCGCACTACGGTGACCCTGATTGGTTCTATGGTTATGAGGAATAATGTTTTCCGTCACTTTGTATTCTCCCTGGTTCGCCCGGTTGTTTGACGATCTGTGTTTATCCGCCTTGGGAAGTGCCTCCCCCTCAAATTCAAATGGGCCTGTACCTGTTCCCGTTTCAGAAAGATTAAAGCGCAGAAACTGAAATGTCAAATCATAACAATGGCTTATATGTGTAGCGGGCTAGAATGCTAAGACTGTGTGACAGCTGAAAATAACGAGCCCACACAGGTTCTAAAGGGGTTGGGTGTTTGCTTTTTGGAAGAAGAACTGAGTGTGCCGGGAAGTGGGATCTGCCTGCAGGCAGATCATCGCCTAGCTTTGGTAAGGTTGTGGGCAGTTCAGTTGGGGAGGTGCCTTCCAGAGGAGGCAACTTTGACTGTGCCTGCAAGCTACAGGGCTAAATCAAGTCGCCGTGGGGAGTTGTTCAAGGCGGTGTTGCCGACTGGCGCCCCAGGTCGAGGTTCTGGCGCTTGCAGTTTATCGGCACCGGATGGCCGGAAAGGGCAAAAGGTGGGTCCGGGAGAAAGTTTGGCCGGTCAACCCAGAGGTACCGTTCCCAAGGTGAATAGCAGCTTGTAATAAGAGCTGGGAGGCGATAATATTTATTTGGCCCGGATGGTATCAAGAGCCGGTACCGGCAGTCTATCGCTCAACCTTAGCACCCGGCAGCAGCAAAAGCTTCCATTTATAACCTGAACTAAGCGTCCTCTCCAGGCGTTATTAAAAGGATAACGTGCCCCTGGCCCAGGCAATTGAGAGTCGCAATATTTTTTACACCGATGAAACACGGCATGAGTAATCCCACTCAAATTCAAAAAGAACTTTCCAGACTTGTGCTGGTGGTTTTGTTTGCAATCGCCAGTGTGGTCATACCTGCCCCCGGAGAACTGCAGGGCGTTGAGATGGACTCTGAGCAGGATGATGGGATGGGAGGCGTTATTAATGAGCCGATAATGATTGCTTTTGGTGAGAAAATCTACATTGAAAACTGCCTGGGCTGCCATGGCCCCAAAGCAGTGGGACAAATGCCCGACAAGCCGGATGGCGGCATATTTAACGAGGTGGTTGTCCTCGCTCCCGCGCTCAATGGAGAGAGGCACTCTTTTAAACACCCCATGGAAATGCTGTTCGATGTAATCAAGTATGGCTCGATGTACCCAGGTACCCCCATGATATCCTGGGACGGAAAACTGAGTGACACGGAAATCCACTCGGTGATTGCATACCTGTACTCACTCTGGCCGGATAAAATCAAGCAAAACTATCTAAAATCAATTGCCAACCCTGGAAAGGCGATGAAAACAAACAGGCCTTGAGACCTTGAGACGCAGAGTTGCCTGCGCGCCCGGGCCGCCAACTTCGGGCGGCTGGCACCCTCCACTCCCCGGCCATTGAACCCCACCCCCCGGCCTCTCCATGTTATCTCCCCAGCGAGCGCAGAATACCGGCGCAAGCCAACAGTTCGGTGCTGCAGTCCACCTATCCGGTTGAAATATACGATTCTAAAATGCACTTCCCGGTTTTGCAGGGGTTGCCAGTTTCTGCCAGCAACACCCAGCATTTTCTGCGTATCGAAACGCAAGTCTGCACTGGAACCCTCGATTTCCTTCGGCACTGCGCTATCCATGGATTTCCGCTTTGCCTAGTGGGATGTTTAACAACGGATGCCTTTCGCCCGCCCAGAAAAACCCCGCCGACCCAATCTCCTCTTCCACCGATGATGGATTTTCTCTACAAACCCCCTGGCAGGTCTTGAATTAAAACAGCCCCCATGTTCGTTCTTCCGTCCGTCATGAATCATAGTTTTTTCACTTTTCCCCCATCCTTCCATCAAGCACAACAGATTTAATTAAGTATACTTTCTCCGGGATGAGGCCGAGAGAAGATGAGTGAATCAGAAAGCTCTATTGGTGGAGGCATGACAAGTGACATTCTCAACTCAAAATTTCAACACAAGCCTGGTTTGGCCTTTGATGCGGGGGGATGCAGGCAAAAGCCAAACATCACGTTGGGGGTGGCGGCAAGGTGCCTTCCGCCACGCCTTTGTGCTGCTGGTAATGGCTTTCGCCTTTTTCGGATGCGCTGAAATGCCTGAGGAAGTGCAGGAAGAAGGTTTGAATGAATCAAATGTGATGTGTGTATCCAATCAATCCCAACTTGGAGGCTGTCGGCTGGGATAACCCCGTGGCTGCGTTCATCAGGATAGTCGTCTTAAATTTATATAGGAGCTTGCATATGAAAATCAGGACTTTTGCTTTTTTTTTGGTGTTGCTTGGCTTTGTTCCAATGGCCAAGGGGCAGTCGGACGATTTGTCATTGGATGAATATTTCAAACCCCATGAGATTCTCAGTGCGGAAAAACTGAACAGTATGACGAGTATAATTAATACAAAGATCCACTCCAAACAGGATGTGGTTTCCGGAGCTTGCGGGGATGGGGCGGCCATTGGAAAAATCCTGCCCGATGGACAGGTGGAGTGTGTGACAGGTTTGGCGGGGCCCTCCGGAGCAATTGGCCCGCAAGGCATCCCCGGACCACAAGGCCAGGACGGCCTGGTGGGGCCCCGGGGCCTGCAGGGTGAACGGGGTATGCAGGGTGAACGGGGTATGCAGGGTGAACGGGGTCTGCAGGGTGAACGGGGTCTGCAAGGGGAGC
>JAOUPZ010000211.1 GCA_029879595.1 Deltaproteobacteria bacterium
GGTGAATATAGTCCTCGGCCACCTGGGGCAGGTCGAAGTTGATCACATGGGTGATGCCCTCCACGTCAATGCCCCGCGCCGCCACATCAGTAGCCACGAGTATCTGTATCTTGCCCCGGCGCAGCAGATCCACGGTTTGTTCGCGGGCTTTTTGACGCATGTTGCCATGCAGAGACGCGCTGGCAATCCCGGTTGAGTTGAGCCGTTTGGTAAGCTTGTCCGCCCCCCGCTTGGTGGCGGTAAACACTATGGCCTGATTCATCTGCGGGTCGGTCAAAAAATGCGATAGCACGGCCTGCTTGTGCTCCGGGCCTTTGACCCTGTGCAGATGCTGGGTGATGGCCATGTTGCGCTGCCGGGCCGGGCTGAGGTGAATGCGCTCCGGATCGTTGAGCAGACTCTTGGCAATGCTCATCACCTGGCCTTCCAGTGTGGCGGAAAAGAGCAGGGTTTGCCTGACCTTGGGCAGGGCGGCTGCAATCTGCCGTACCGGTTTGACGAATCCCATGTCCAGCATCCGGTCTGCCTCGTCAAGCACGAATAACTCAACCCGGCTGAAGTCCACCAGGCCGCGTTCCATGTGATCCATCAGGCGGCCGGGAGTGGCCACCAGCAAATCTACGCCATTGCGCAACATCCGCTCCTGTGGGCCATATGACATCCCGCCGACTACCATGCCGGAGCGCAGCGATGTGAATCTTCCCATCTGGCGGATAACAACCTCCACCTGTCCGGCCAACTCGCGGGTTGGGGTGAGAACCAGCACCCGGGGGCCGCGGCCTTCCCGCGTGGCCGGGGTGAGGAGCTTTTGCAGGCAGGGCAGTACAAATGCCGCTGTCTTGCCGGTCCCGGTCTGGGCCGAGGCCAGCACATCGCGGCCCTGCAGCGCCACCGGGATGGACTTGAACTGAACTTCCGTGGGGGTCTTAAACCCATTCTTGGCCAGGCCCCGCAACAGGGGGAGGGCCAGTCCCAGCGACTCAAATTCGCTCGGGGTATCCGTTTGCCTGTGGTTTTCCTGATTGGGTGCTCCCACGGCAGAGTTGCCATCCTTAAGGACAGCCGATGATTGATGAAACAATACGTTCTCCAGTTTCGGCCCAGTGAAGGGACGAAGAAAATTATGCAGTGAACCTGTCTGTTTTGGCGGCTAACGCGGTGTATTCACGCGTATGCTTGGGGTGTTATGTCCGCCAGGCTCTGGGTAATGCCCCGTCTTTAAAAGTATGGAATCCCGATTAATTCGGGTGGGGCGTAACGTCTCTGACCAGAAAACCAGTAGGAACAGACCCCGGAAAGGTAGGTAAGTGACGATGTTTCTATACTTCCAATCAGCTTACAGCATGTTTTTTGCGATAGCGAGAATAATCCGACGAGGATTAACAATTAGTTGTAAATAGCCATACTTGAAAGCACTGGCAATATCTCCCAAGGCAACCAGGGTCAAATCATGCGACAGGCCAGACGCGGCTTGGGCAATGCGTCCCCGCCCGGCGGTACAGGATAGGAGTGCAGGCACGGAAAGAAAGGGCCGGTGCGGCCAGGGCGGTGGGCCCGGGTCCGACATTTTGTTTCGGCCCCGCAGCCTTTGAAAAACAAGTGCATCCAGGCTAGCATCATTAGCCATGAACACAGAGCGACTGAAAAAATTAATGCTGAATCCCTGCATCAAGGGAATCCCCGGGGGCACGGCCCCTTTTGAAATGGGGGACATCGGAGCAAAGGGCTGGAACCTGCTGAGCGGAGACCTGGACTTTCCGCTGGCGGTACTGCGCCAGTCGGCCCTGGAGCATAATCTGGCCTGGTTTCAAAAGCTGATTGACTCCCAGGGGGCCCTGCTGGCACCTCACGGAAAGACACACATGAGCCCGCAGCTATACCAGCTGCAGGAGCAGGCCGGGGCATGGGGAGTCACGGTGGCCACGGTATTCCAGGCACAGGTTTATCGGGCCCACGGCTGCCGGCGCATCATTCTGGCCAATCAGCTCATCGGCAAGCGGGAGATCAGGTACATTCTGGATGAACTGCATGGGGATGCGGACCTCGACTTCTACTGCCTGGTGGACTCCCGCGAGGGTGCGGCCAGGCTGGCGGCTGAACTGGAGGAGCACCCGTTGCAGCGCCCGTTGCAGGTGCTTTTGGAACTGGGCATATCCGGGAAGCGTTGCGGGGTCAGGGACCCCGGGCAGGCCCTGGAACTGGCCCGGCACATCGCCGGGCTGTCCGCCGGAATCACCCTGCGCGGAGTGGCGGCCTTCGAGGGGCTGATCATGCTGCCCTCGGCGGAGGAAAGCGCGCAACAAACCAGTGAATTCCTGGACAGGCTGTGCGGACTGGCCGAGGCCATGGCGGCAGAAAGCCTGTTCGCTCCGGGGACAGTGCTGCTGAGCGCGGGCGGTTCCGCCTACTATGATCTGGTGCTGGAACGCCTGTCGCAAAGCCCCCTGGGGGGCCGGGCCAGGGTGGTGGTCCGCAGCGGATGCTATCTTTTCCACGACTCCATCCTGTACCGGAACCTTTTTCAGCGAATCCAGCAGCGCTCGGGTCAACGGCTGGGACTCAACGGCGGACCCATCCCGGCGCTGGAGGTCTGGGGGCAGGTGTTGTCCCGCCCGGAGCCCACCCGCGCCGTGCTGGGAATCGGCAGGCGGGATATCTCTTTCGATGCCGACCCGCCGCTGCCGGAAAAGTGGTTCCGCCCCGGGGAGCACTCCCGGCCAGAGCCTCTGGCGGAGGCCCTCACCGTAGCCGCCCTAAACGACCAGCACGCCCTGGTGAATGTTCACGCCGGCTCCTCCCTGCGCGTGGGTGACCTGGTGGGCTGCGGAGTTTCCCACCCCTGCACAACGCTGGATAAATGGCAGGTGCTGATGGTGGTGGATGATGACTACCGGGTGACCTCGGCGGTCAAAACATTTTTCTGAGAAAAACGCTCCTCTCATTACCGGTGGTTGTTTCCCTGTTGATTTCCGCCTGCATAACATTCCCGCGATGAATGACTGCCGCCATCTCTCCCTGGTCATGTTTTCCCGTTCGCAGCCAGTTGCTTTAACGACATAACTGGGGGCTGGTTAGAGATTGTTAAGCCAGGACAGTCTCACTTTCCAGAGCCTGGAACTTTTACCGAAATCCAGGGCCGTCACATCAGACATAATTTGCCATTGAAATATTTAAATACAATTGCTAATGAAGGGCAGGGTAAAGCTAAATAAAATGGAAGCATACTGCAAAGGTGGCCATGATACACAAAACAAAGGCAGGAATTGTTTTTTTTGTTGTTCTGGGGATTATTGCCGTCGGCATGACTGGTTGCGAAGGAGAGGAGCAAAAAGAAAGTATAACCCCCCTAGCCTCAAACCAGAATATAACAATTGATGAAGACAACTCGATTGACATTCTTCTGTCAGCCACCAGCCCAGCAGGAAAAAAACTGATTTATACGGTGGAAACCTTTCCCCTTCATGGAGATGTAACTATCAATGAAGCTGTGGCAGCCTATACTCCCCTGGCCAACTATTACGGGACAGACAGCTTTACGTTTACCGCAAGTGATGGCTCGCAGGAAAGCGCCCCCGCCACGGTTTCCATTACCATCAATCCGATAAATGATGCGCCCACTGCCAACGCCGGTTCCGATGACACCTATAATGGGGGTGAGACAGCCCGCCTGGACGCTTCGGACAGCCTGGATGTGGACGGCGATAGACTCCAGTATTCATGGGCTCAGACAGGAGGCACCACCACAGTTGAGTTGAAAAACGCCGACACCTCCCAGCCGGTGTTTACCGTACCCAATGTCGTCGATAGCCTGGTGTTTCAGTTGACAGTTCATGATGGAACCTTCAGTTCTGAAACTGATACCGTAACGATCCACACGTTGGCGTATGAGGGCAGTAATGAGGTGTTTTCGTTCTCCAAACCATTCGATTCCGTTTATTACACCCCGGACTACGCCTTGGAAGTGGCCGTATCCGGCAACCATGCCTTTGTGGCATCCGATTCAGCCGGCTTGTTGGTCATCGATTTTAGCGACATCTATGACTTGAAGTTGGTAGGCAGCTATGAAACTCCTGGCGCTGCCCAGGGAGTCACTATCTCCGACAGTCTGGCTTTTGTTGCGGATGGTGTGCGCGGATTACAGATTTTAGATATCAGCGATCCTACCGCGCCTACTCCGGTGGGAGGCTATGACACACCAAGTTTTGCGTCTGGAGTAGCCATTTCCGGCAATTATGCCTATGTGGCGGATAACTTCTCCGGGTTGCAGATTATTGACATCAGCAACCCTGCCGAACCGACTCCGGTGGGAAGTTACGACACACCATATATTGCGTCTGGAGTAGCCATTTCCGGCAATTATGCCTATGTGGCGGATAATACCAGCCTGCAGATACTAGATATTTCCGATCCAGCCGTGCCTGTCCTGGCGGGCACATATAGCACATCGGCCAAGGGAGTAACCTTTTCCGGCAATTTCGCCTATGTGGCCGCTGGCTACGGGTTGCAGATTTTTGACATCAGCGATCCTGCCGCACCTGAACTGGTGGGCGGCTACGATTTGTTTCTGGCCAACGATATCAAAATAGCCGGCAGCTTTGCCTATGTTTCGTGTTATTCATGGGGGCTATATGTATTTGACATATCCAACCCCGCTGCCCCCGCCCTGGTGGGCAACTATGCTACGCCTGGAAATTCCGAGGGGGTGACCGTTTCTGGCGATTTCGCCTTGGTGGCGGATTCATATGCGGGTTTGAGGATGTTCGATGTTTCCAGCCCCAGTTATCCATCCCTGACAGGCAGTTACGATACCCCCGATATGGCAAGGGGCATTGTCGTTTCCGGCGATTATGCCTATGTGGCGGATCAGTTGTCCGGACTGCAGATATTAGATGTAAGTGATCCGGCGTCCCCGATATATGTGGGCAGTTACGATACCTATTATGAAGTCGAAGATGTGGCCGTTTCTCAAAATTATGCCTATCTGGCAAATAATATTTCCGGTGTGAAGATAATTGATGTAACAGACCCCTCTGCCCCGGTTCTAACAGGGAGCTACAATACTCCAGGACTTTCCAATGAAATTACTCTGTCCGGCAGTTACGCCTATGTGGCGGATTCATCATCCGGCCTGATTATCCTCGATACTTCAAACCCTGCCGATCCTGTTCTGACTGGTGCCTATGAAACCTCCGGATATGCCTACGGAGTTGCGGTATCCGGCAGTTATGCCTTTGTGACAGATCACGATTATACCGATATCACCGGGTCTGGATATGGATTAAAGGTGATTGATGTTTCTGATCCCACCGCTCCTGTCCTGGCAGGAAGCTATGATATGAAGTATCCAAACGCGGTTGCCGTGTCCGGCAGCTACGCCTATGTGGCGGATGGGTACTATGGGCTGAAGACCTTCGACATTTCAAACCCCGCCACCCCCATCCTCCTAAACACCTATTTTACCTACTGGGCCTATGGTGTCACCGTATCCGGCAATTACGCGGTTGTGGCGGATTCATCATCCGGCCTGAAAATTTTTAACATTTCCAATCCTGCTGATCCAAGAAAAGTAGGCGAGTACGATACACTAGGCAAAGCCTACGACGTTGCTGTTTCCGGTAAATTCGCCTACATAGCGGATGAAGCTGCCGGTTTGCAGATAGCCGAGATGGAACCGACGCTAA
>JAOUPZ010000213.1 GCA_029879595.1 Deltaproteobacteria bacterium
CCGACAGCTTCAGGATCACCTGCCCCACCGAACCCTCCTTGTCGTTCAGGTTCAGCGTATAGGCGTTGCCCTCGGTGGAGGCGTAGAATTCCCGGATATGCTTGATGCCAAAGCGCTCCACGAAGCTCGGCCAGATATCCGGCCGCAGGCCGTTGCCCACGATCCGGGTGACCTTGTGGGCCTTATCGTACTTGCCCGGCTCCTGGTTCACCAGGTAGCGCAGCAGTTCCCCGATGTATATGAAGGACGTGGCCCCGGTCTCGGTGGCTTCCTTCCAGAACCCGCTGGCGCTGAAGCGGCGGGTAATTACGAAGTTGGCCCCGTTCTGCACCGCCGAGGAAAAGGCGATCAGAATGCCGTTGGAATGATAAAGGGGCAGGGGGCAGTACATGGTGTCCGACGTGTCCAGGACCAGGCCGTAATAACCGAAGGCCAGGCCCGCCCCGAACCACCGGTAATGGCTGATCCGGGCCGCCTTGGGCAGGCCGGTTGTACCGGAGGTGTAGATATAGAGAACCAGATCCTTGCTGCCCAGTGGCGGAGAAACGGGGTTTTCGCCGCTGGCCTTTTCCAGCATTTCATTGAGGTTGTTGGCCCCCTTGAGCACCCCGGCGCCCTCCTTCCAGTAGGTATCCACATAGATATCCTCAATGGCCACCCGTTCCAGCTCCGGCAGGGCATCCTTCACCGACTGCACGCACTCCGCGCCCACGATTATCCGGTTGGCCCCGGAGATATTGATGCAGTGCGCCAGCGCGGTGCCCTTGAGATTGTAGTTGATCAGGGCGGTCACCCCCCCCAGCTTGGAAAGTCCCACCACCGTTTCCAGAAACTCCAGCCGGTTTTCCATGACCAGGGCCACCACGTCGCCCTTGCCCACCCCCAGGGAGCGGAACAGGTTGGCGCGGCGGTTGGCGCGGCGGTTCACCTCCCGGTATCCCACCTTCTGCCCCTCGAAAATCACGCCGGCTTCATCACCACGCTGGGCGGCTATCTGTTCGAATACCTTGCCCAGGGTTTTTTTCTTGAACACCAGCAGATTGAGATATTTGAGTATGAAACTGCCGTAGCGGGGGTTCCCCATACTGATGACCTCCTTAGCAAATTTTCTGGTGGCCCGTGCCGTGAAGGAGCCGGGCCCAGTGCCTTTTCACTCCTGCCCCCGGGCGGCATTTGGGTGCGCCTGGGGGGTTAGCGGCGGGCTTCCTGGTCGCCTCCCCGGCCCCAGGCCCGCCTTCTCAAGACCCTGCAACTTAATCGCAATATACACAAATCTGCCGGGAGTTGTAATAACAATCGACGTGGTGCGGAGTTACCCTGCGCGCCGCCGTTTCCGGGCGCAGGTCGGCTTGGGGTGTGTCTTTCCACCAGGCCCGGCGGCCTCAGTCTCCGCCCTCGCCGGTGCTCAGGTACTGTCTGATGGTGGAGGCCAGTTCCATGGGGTCGAAGGGCTTGGATATCACTCCGGCCACTCCCATTTCCCGGAACAGCTCCAGCTCGCTGCGTTGGGTCTTGGCAGTAACGAAGAGCATGGGCACACCAGCCAGGGAGGGCTTGCCGCGGAGTTCCCTCATGGTCTGGGGGCCGTCCATGTCTGGCATCATCACATCCAGCAGCACCAGATCCGGGGAAAACTCCTCCGCGACCTTGATGGCCTCACCACCCGATGAGCAAATTTTCACGATAAATCCGCCGATTTTTTCCAGCGCCATCCGGGCGATTATCTGGATATCGGGATCATCTTCCACATATAGGATCCGTGCCGGCATGGCCCGCTCCCTCAGTATGTTTACAGCCCGCGCACTCGGTTATGAATTGTCTGACTACGCACACGCACCTTTCAGGAGACCTCCACCGGCCTCCCACAGTTAGAATTTTCTCACTGGAAAAAGCGACTGTCCCGGCTATGCCTTTTTTCCCATGATTTATACCAACTATTCAAGTGGAACAACGATAATTCCAGCCCTAGGGTTCCTGAGCTTTCCGAAAAGACCGCGGCTATCGTCGGCTACCCTGGCCCGAAAATCAAAATAATGGTAAGCATAAAAGGCCGTTAAGGCGCCAGTTCATCCCTTTTAATAATCTTGCAGCGAGGCTGCCATGGAAAACGCACCACCCGGTTCAAGGCCCCCAGAAACAGCATCCATGGAGCCCCCCGGCGGCGGGGAACTGAGTCTGGCCCACCATGGAAAAACCGGCGAGTTGTACGCCATATCGCTCATCAACGTCCTGTACCGGATACTGACCCTGGGGGTGTATCACTTCTGGGCCAAAACCAGGGTGCGCAAATATGTCTGGAGCCAGACCTCGCTGCAGGGAGAGCGCTTTGAATACACGGGCCGGGCTCTGGAAATGCTCATCGGCTACGCCCTGGCCATGGGGATTCTGATCCCGCTGGTGCTGGCCTGGCAGTTTCTGGTGCAGGTCCTGCTGGTCGGCAGCCCCGGGCTGGGCGGGCTGGTCTCTCTGCCGGTATACCTGGGATTCATCTACCTGGCCGGCTTCGCCCGGTACAGCTCTCTGCGCTACATGCTGAGCCGCACCCGCTGGCGGGGCATCCGATTCGGACTGGTGGGTTCACCGTGGAACTTCGCCCTTGCCACACTGGGATATACCACCCTGCTCGGGATGACCATGGGCCTGTACTGGCCCATGATGCAGATCCACCTTTCCGGGGCCATCCTCAACAACCTGTATTTCGGGGACAGCCTCCGGGTGCGCTTCCAGACGGGCACGGGAGGTCTTTTCCGGAAGTTCCTGCTGTTCTGGGGAGGGGCGGCGCTGCTTTATTTCGGAATAATGGTGTTTATTGTGGTTCTGTTCAGGCTGACCACCACAGAAGACTCCTCCCAGGGGGCGCTGCCGCTGCTGCAGATGGCCGTGCCGATGCTTGCGGTGGCGGGTGCCGTGACGGGTTTTTCCGCGCTATGGCTGGCCTACCGGGCCGCCGAGCTGCGTTTTCTGGCCGCGGCCACGCGCCTTGAACCTGCTGCCGGGCCGGGAGGACAGCCGCCCCTTGTCCAGGTGGCGGTTGATTTCAGCACCTGGGAGTATATCAAATTCAAGATGACTAACAACGCGGCCATGGTGCTCTCCCTGGGAATGGCCTATCCCTGGGTGTTGACCCGCACCATGCACTTTGCCTGCAAGCACCTGCGGCTGCAGGGAGATCCTGACCTGGATGCTCTGGCGCAGAGTTCCGCCCCCCCGCCCCGCACCGGGGAAGGGCTGGCGGAGGCGTTCGACCTGGGAGGCATCTGAGGCGGCCATGGAGTATACGGGATATTACCACGACGGACAGACCTCCGCCCGGCAGCCCGTGAGGGTAACCCTGGAAAACACCGCCCTGACCGTGTATGCCCTGGACGGCGGCCTGATCTGCCGCTTTTCCTACCAGGGGCTGTACCTGAGCGAGGACGTGTTTCCGGGCCAGCCGGTGCGCCTGCGGCACCATGAGGCCGGCGAGGCCGCCCTGATCGTGGAGGATGACCGGATTCTGGAAACCCTGCACCTGCGGGCAGGAAAGAGCATGGGGGGCTGGGGCCGGCATTTCTCCGGCCTGCGGGGGCTGGCCGTCCTGCTTTCCGGAGTGGTGGTGGCCTCCGGGCTGGTTCTGTGGGCACTCAATATGGCCGTGCCGCACCTGACGGTCCTGGTGCCGGAAAGCTGGGAGCGGCAGCTGGGAGCACTGGTGGTGGAGCAGATGGCCGGCGAAAAGGGTTTCTGCACCGGGGAGGAAGCCGCAGAAATTCTGTCCGGGCTGGCCGGCAGGCTGCTGGAAGGCGCGGAAACGCCCGGGAATTTCCGGGTGCGCATCGCCAGGGACCCCATGGTTAACGCCTTCGCCGCCCCCGGCGGGGAGGTTGTGTTCATGAAGGGCATCATAGACGAGTTCCAGAGCCCGGAGGAGCTGGCCGCCGTGCTGTCCCACGAAATGGCCCACGGGCTGAACAGGCACCCCACCGGGAAGCTGCTGCGGGTGATCGGATTAAAACTTTTTTTCAACGCCACCCTGGGTGACGTTTCGGGTCTGGCAGGCACGGCGGGGCAGATCACGGAGGTCCTGGTGCTGAACGCCTATGGCCGGGAAGACGAGCTGGAGGCGGACCTGCTGGGAGTGGAAATGCTGAACCGGGCCGGCATCAGGGGCGATGGTCTGGTGACCCTGCTGGAGCGGCTGGGGCAACAGGGCGGGAACGCCTCGGGCCTGCCCCGGCTGCTGGCCACCCACCCGGGACACGGAGAGCGCATCGACCGCCTGAAGGGCATGGCCAGCGCCACGGGGGCCGCGCTCACCCCGGAGCAGTGGCAGCTGGTCAGGCAGTCCTGTGGCGGCGGCGGAGGCTGAAGGGCTCAGTCCGGCGATATTCAGTCCGGCGATATTCAGTCCGGCGATATTCAGTCCGGCGGTGTCCAGGCCGCCAGCAGAGCCGCATCGGCCGCCAGTCCCTGCTCCAGGCGGGCCAGTTCCTCCAGGGAGCCGGTGGTGCCGAAGAAGGCCCGGCCCGCATCCAGGGCCAGCAGGCATTCCCCGGCGTCTGCGGCCCGCAGGAATACCTCAATCAGATCGAACGCCCCGTCCGCAGGCATGTAGCGGCGCATTACCGGTGCGAGCAGGGATACCCCGTTGAAGGCCCGGTTGACCTGTTCGCCCCGGGGGCTGCCGGCGCGGCGCACCTCGCCCCGGCGGGGGGAGTCCAGTCCGGTTATCCAGCCCCGTTCATCCACCATCAGCCAGCTGGTGGTGGACCGCTCCTGCAGCAGCAGCACCGCGGCGGGCCGTGGGTCCCCGACCCGCTCCATGGCCCGCTCCATGGCCCGGCACAGCGCCGATGGAGCCACCGCGGAAACTATGTCCCCGTTCCAGACCAGCAGCGGATCATCACCCCAGAAACCCTCGATGTTGCGCAGGGCGCCCCCCGTGCCCAGCAGGTCCGGCTCATGGAACAGCTCCAGCGGGGGCAGCCCGCGGGAGTCTGCCTGTTCCAGGTGCCGCCGCACCGCAGCGGCCAGGTGGTGGGTATTCATGGCCAACGGGCCCGCTCCAACAGCCCCGTCGGCGCCCAGCCAGGCCCGGAGCCGGTCCAGCATGGGCAGCCCCAGCACCGGGGCCAGTATCTTGGGAATATCATTGGTGAGCGGCCGCAGGCGGGTTCCCCGCCCCGCGCCGAGGATCATCGTCTTCACGGCTGCCGGTCTTTAATTTCAGCCAGGTGCATGTGCAGGTGGGTGAGGGTGGTGCGATAGCCGGCCCGGGCCAGGGCTTCGGACAGCCTCTCGGCCTGGTACACCGAGCGGTGTCTGCCGCCGGTGCAACCAAAGCAGACCATCAGGTTTTCGCGGCCCAGCTCCCGGTACACCCGGCCGGTAAAGAGAACCATGGACTCGGCGTGCCGGGTGAACTCGGCCACCTCGGGGCGCTCTTCCATGAACCGGCGCACCGGCTCCTCCCGGCCGGAAAAGGGCCGCAGCTCCTCATTCCAGTAGGGATTGGGCAGGGCCCGGCAGTCGAACACAAAGCCGCCGCCGTTGCCGTTTTCATCCGGGGGAGGGCCGCCGTGCTTGTAGCCGAAGCTGTACAGGTGAATCGTGGGTTTTTCCTGCGGGCCGTTCATCATAAATTGCTTCATGGGCCAAAAAAAGCGCTCCGCCGCGGTCCGGCGTTTTC
>JAOUPZ010000214.1 GCA_029879595.1 Deltaproteobacteria bacterium
AACCAGCCTTCCCTCCACCCGGAAGCACTGCGAGCCAGGTGAATGCCCGGGGGTGTGGATGAACTCAATGGCGACTCCTCCCAGCATCAGTACAAACCCGTCGCTGGTTTCCACCCGTTCCTCGCCCCCGTCCGGAATCTGCCCGGCTTCCTTGGGATGCACATAGAGCCTGGGTTTATCCGGCGCGCACAGCTTCAAAAGTTCCGGCACGCCCTCAATGCGCTGACCACTCATTTCTCCGCCTACATGGTCAAAGTGGGTATGTGTCACCAGAATCCCGGTGAGGCTGAGCCCCTCCTTGCGGACAAGCTCGCGCAGTGCCGCCACGTCCCATGCCGGATCGACCAGTACGGCCTCCCTGCTGGCCGATGAACCGATCAGGTAGGAATAGTTGGCCATGGGGCCGATTTCAATCTGCCTGAATATCAGTTCGCTCATTCCGCCTGTGCCGTTTTTCGAGTGAGTCCGTGGCCCGGGTTGCAGTCCTCCGGCTTTTTACCGAAACAATAATTATACGATAACGTCGGTAAAGCACAATACATCCCCCGGAGTTCAGGGATGCTTTTCTCCAGCGGGGGCGGTGTTCCGGGCGGGCCGGGCGGTTTCCAGGGCCAGCTGGCCACAGGCCCCGTGGATGTCTCCGCCCCGGCTTTCCCGGGTGGTGACCCTGATGCCGGATTCCACCAGAATTCTCCTGAAGGCGGCAGTGCTGGCGGGCGGCGAGGGCCTGTAGGGCGTGCCGGGTATGTGGTTGAAGGGCAGAAGGTTCACGATGCAGGGCAGCCCGCCGGCCAGCGCGGCCAGCTCCCGCGCCTGTTGAGGGCTGTCGTTCACCCCCTGCAGCAGCAGGTATTGCAGCATGATGATGGCGTTGTCATCCCGGGCCATCCGGGCCAGTTCCGCCAGCAGGTCCGGCAGGGGGTTTTTGCCGGCGGTGGGGATGAGCCGGCGGCGGAGCTCCTGGGTGGTGGCATGGAGAGACAGGGCGATGGGAACCCTGGACTCACGGGGCACCAGGCCCATCCGCCCCAGCACACCGCTGGTGGAAACGGTGATCCTTCTCTTGGAGATCGAGTAGGCGTTGCCATCGCGGAAGATGGCGATGGTGTCCCGCACGGCGGGCCAGTTGTGCAGGGGCTCTCCCATGCCCATGAACACCAGGTTGGTGATGGGGCCGGAGGCCGCCTGCCGGGCATGGTGGAACTGGGCGATAATTTCGCCGGTGGTCAGGTTGCGCCCCCCGCTGTTTTGTCCGGTGGCGCAGAACCCGCAGCCTACCCGGCAGCCGGTCTGGCAGCTCAGGCACAGTGTCATCCTGTCCCAGCCCGGAATGAGCACGCATTCCACCGCCTGGCCGTCCTCCAGGGCAAGGCGCAGCTTTATGGTGCCGTCGGTGGCCTCCTCCCTTCCGGAGAGGGTGATTGCGGGGGGCCGGGCCGTCAGGCGCAGTCTGGCGGTGAGGGCTCGCGGGAAATTAGGGATGGGGCCGGTATCGGCCTGGCCGAATTCATTTCCCGGGCGGTGCAAAAGACGATACCAGCGCAGGGCGTGTACGGGTTTGCCGCCCAGGGCCGCCACCTGCTCGGTCAGGCGCGGCAGCGGCAGGGAGTAGGGGTCGAAGAAGGCCGGCGCTTCATCGCCGGCCGGCTCCTGCAGAGCGCCCGATGGCTCCGGGGCTGTGTTCATGGGCCGGCCCTGCGGGCTTCCTGCTTGGCGTTTACCACTAGGCTGTGGTTTACCGAGAGCATGGTTTGCAGCCTGCGGGTGAGCATTTCCTCGTAGGGGTCCAGGCGGCCATCGGCAAAAATCACCTGCCAGACCATGCGCAGCACATCCTGTTTCTGCTCTGGGGTGTAGCTTTTGGAGATGGCATGGGTGAAGGGCCACAGGTCAACGCTTTTTTCCCGGGCCGTGGTGGTCTCTGCCAGCAACTGATCCACCTGTTGCGGGGTCAGATTGAAATGATTGCCCAGCAGGGTGGAGACCATTTTTTTCTCCGATTCGGGAAAGCTGTCGTCGGACTCGGCCACCTCCAGCAGGATGGCGGCGCAGGCCACTTTTTCATCCGTCACCTGGTCGGACTGGCGGGGCGATCCCTGTTCGCCCTGGAACAGTTTTTTCAAGGTATCCAGCATGATCTTCCTTGTGGTTTGCGGGTTTGCGGCGCCATGGTTCCCGTTGCAGGAGGTTCTTCAGGTTGGAATGCCGCACCGGGGAAAAAGTTCATTTATTTATTCCCGGCCGGAGCGTGCGGCCTGGGCCAGTTCCTCCAGTTCAGTCTCATATCCTCCCGCCAGAATGGGAAAGCGGCACCATGTTCGCGGGTCGAGGTTTTCATCGTCCAGGTGAAACGACGGGGCCAGCCGTTCCCGCTTCCACTGGGTGCGGCTCCACAGCCGGAAGAAGGTTTCCACATACCGGGCCGCCTGGGCAGGGGTCAGATCGGAACCGGGCAGCCGTGTGCCCAGCAGGGTGCGCCAGACCTCCAGCGGAGACTGCCTGTCCCGGATCGCCGCCTGCTCCACAAGGTCCAGCACGGCATAGGGCATGAGGTCCTTCTCGTCGGACTGCCCCTGCCCCGGAGGGCGCAGCTCGGCGGTGGGTTCCTGCGCGTTCACCGCGGCCAGGGCGGCAAGCGGCCCCAGCTCCGGCGGCCCCTGGCGCTCCATCCACAGCAGCCAGTGCCTCAGGAAGGTCTTGTTGGCTCCGGCGATGGGCGCCAGGCCCCCGCTGGTATCCCCGTCCATGGTGGCGTACCCCACCCCGATTTCACTGCGGTTGCTGGTGCAGAGCAGCAGAAAGCCCTTCACATTGGCCAGCATCCAGATTCCCGGAGAGCGCGTCCGGGCCTGGATGTTCTGCAGGGCCAGGTCATCCCGGTCCCAGTCCAGGGGCCGGCCCAGGGCCCGGGCCACCATGTCTGTGTAGGCCTGCACAACGGGTTCTATATCCAGTTCCAGGTGCTCGGCCCCCAGCGCGGCGGCCACCTCCCGGGCGGCATCCCTGGTGGTCCGGGATGAGTTGGCCGAGGCCTGGTACACCGTCATCAGCAGCCTCCGGGTGAGCAGGGCCTCCAAGTCTCCCCCGCCAGCCTCCTCCGGGTTCAGGGCATCCAGGCCATTAAGGTGCCCCAGGCGGGCCCGGAACGCCGGCCAGCCCAGCTCGCGCAGCGCCAGCCGGATCATGCTGCCCACCAGCACGGCGACCGTGGAGGAATCCACCCCGCCGCTCAGAGACAGGGCAAAACCCTGGGAGCGGCTCTTGCGCAGGTAGTCCCACAGGCCCAGGCATACCGCTTTCAAAAAGGCCTGCTCCATGGGCAGCTCGGCGTCGGAGCCCGGAGACTGGCCGGCCCTGTTGGCGGGGGCGTCCTGTTTTTGCAGCCGGGTGGTCTCCCAGTCCGGGATTCCGCTGCGTCCGTTGCGGCGGCGGACGGCCCTTCCGGGCTGTTGCGGGCTGAAGGGCAGCGGCACCACATTACCGGGCTCGCCGGAGTGGCGGTTTGCCGGCAGGGGCAGGCGCAGCCGTTCCAGGCGCAGGGCCTTCAGGTCCGCCACACAGGACACCAGGTTGACCGGCTCAAAGGAGAAACGGCGGTTCTCCGCCAGCAATCTGCCGTCGGAGGCGCACAGCACCGCGCCGTCAAAGATCAGCCGGCCCGATTCGTTGCCCAGCAGGTTGGCATACAGGTAGACCGAATGGCTGAACCGTGAGCCTTCTGTGACCAGGTTTCTCACGGTGGCGTATTTGCCGGCGGCAAAGTGGCTGGCGCTAGGGTTCAGGAGTATCTCGGGAGCATCTCTCTGGCCGGTTCTCCACTGGGGGCTGCTCCAGGCGTCCTCGCAGATTTCAAACCCCAGGCGCAGGCCGTCGAGGTCATAGATGAAATCTCCAATGGGAATTTTGCCGCCGGGCAGGGCGTATTCCTCCACCACTCCCGAAGGCCAGGGGCGGAACCAGCGGGGCTCGTAATATACCCCGTAGCCCGCCAGCACCCTTTTGGCGGTCAGCCCGGCCACCCGGCCATCGGCCACCAGGGCCGCGCAGTTGAAAAGCTGGCCGTTGTGTACCACCGGCAGTCCGATGGCCACCGCCATCCCCCGGGTCGCCGGGGCGATATCCATCAGCCCCTGCAGGGCCATCCGCGATACCCACTCGCCATGGAAGGCGTCCTCGCAGCCGTAACCGGTCAGGCAGAGCTCCGGCAGGCACAGCACCTGGACCCCTTCCTCCCGCGCCAGTTCAATGGCCGCCAGAATGTTCTCCCGGTTGCCTTTCCAGTCCAGGGGCGTCTGATTGAGGGCCGCCCCTCCCACTATCAGTTCGTCGAGGATCATAGCCAACCCTGCTGCCCGGATTCTGACTCCAGGCGGGCTTTTGAAATCAGTTCGTCCCGGATGTTGTTCAACCTGACGCTCAGCCCCACCGGATAGATGTGGGGGTTTTCGAATCGCTTGTGTCCGTGGTGCAGGTGGGCCAGCTGGTCCTGGACCCGCTCCTGCAGCTGTGAGATCGGCGGACATTCCGCCAGTCTTTTCCCATCGCGGAACACGGGTTTGAGCATGGCCTGCCCCCGGTACTCCGGGTTTATCTGCTTGAACATGGTGTTGTCATTGGGGTCGATGATCTTGCGCAGGGATTCCGGTGATTCCCCTTCCTCCACGATGGCGTCCATGTGGTAGCGGCCGTCGGAATCGAAAAAGCGGTACACCTGGAGCAGTCCCGGAATATTGACCTTGGCCTTGGTCTCGGAGAGCTTTAGCCGGTAGCTCCATTCACCGGCATCCCGGTTGCGGATGGCCGAGAGCTTGTATACTCCGCCCAGCGCGGGGTCGCCATGGGCGGTGACCAGCCTGGTGCCCACGCCCCAGGCGTTTATCCGGGCGCCCTGCTCCTTCAAGGAGCGGATCAGCCATTCGTCCAGATCGCCCGAGGCCAGGATCATGGCCTTGGGAAAGCCGGCCTTGTTCAAAAGATCCCTCGACTTGCGGGAAAGATAGGCCAGGTCGCCACTGTCCAGCCTGATGCCCAGCATTTCATGGCCTTCCTCCCTGAGCCTGAGCGATATATCGATGGCCTTGCGCACGCCGTTTAGCGAGCCGTAGGTATCCACCAGAAACACGCAGTTGTCCGGCATGTTATGGGAGAAGGCCTTGAAGGATTCCATCTCGGTATCGAAGGACATTACCCAGGAGTGTGCGAAGGTGCCCATGGGGCGAATGCCCAGGTGCCGGGCCGCCAGCACGTTTGAGGTGCCCAGGCAGCCCCCCACATAAGCCGCCCGGCTGGCGGAAAACCCTCCGTCTATGCCCTGGGCGCGGCGCAGCCCGAAGTCGATAACCGGGTCATTCTGGGCCGCGTGGCAGATGCGGGCCGACTTGGTGGCAATGAGGCTCTGGAAGTTCAGGATGTTCAGCACGATGGTTTCCACCAGCTGGGCTTCCAGGATCGGTCCCCTGATCTCAAGCAGCGGGGCGTGGGGAAACACCACCGTGCCCTCTTCAAAGGCCCTGACCTCGCAGGTGAACCGGAATTGTTCCAGATAGGCTATGAAGTCCCTGTCAAAAAGCAGGGAGCCGCTGGAGCTCGTCAATTGGGCCAGGTATTCCAGGTCTCCGGGGGAGAAGCGGAAGTTCTCCAGAACGTCCAGTACATCGGAA
>JAOUPZ010000216.1 GCA_029879595.1 Deltaproteobacteria bacterium
CAATCCATTCGGCGACTTCCGGCTGGGCTTCCGGCTGAACTTCCGGCTGGGCTTCCGGCTGGACTTCCGGCTGGGCTTCCGGCTGTGCTGCCGGCTGTGCTGCCGGCTGTGCTGCCGGCTGGGCTGCCGGCTGGGCTGCCGGCTGTGCTGCCAGCGGAGGAGCCTGCCGCTCCAAAGGCGCCTTCGGCGGGACACTGCTCAGCGGAGCCTGCTGATGCGCGGGGCGGGGTGCCGGCTCGGATTCCTCCTTGTCCTCTGGCAGGTGGGCCCGGGGCGGGTGGGAGTCTGCCGGTTCCCGGCCGGACATGCGCCCTCCCGCCGGAACACTCTGGGGCGGCGGCGGTTCGGCCTGCCGCAGCCCCGACCGGGGCTGCGGGGGACGCTGATCGGCGGGCCGGGAAGCACCGCCCATCAAACCCCGCACCTGGGCCAGCAGATCGGGCACGCCCACCAGCGGCGCAACGCTGCACGCCTTGGCCAGCCCCATCTCAAAACAGGCCCGGGCAAACTCGGAGCGCTTGAGCTGACCCTCCACCTCCAGAAACAGATAGAACAGCTGCTGCAACTCGTCCTGGGTAACACGGGCGCGGTGGGACTGGAAAAAATCCAGGGTATCCTGCAGATGGTCCGTAAAGGCGGGGTCGTTTTCCGGCAGAGCCAGAAACAGCGTGAAGTCCTTAATCTCCAGAATCAGCGCCTCCAGCAGGGTCTCCAGATCGTGGCCGTGCTCAATGATGCCCTTGAATGTCTCCAGGGCCCGGGGCAGTGATTTGTCCAGCACGGCGGAGAGCAGATCGAAAACCTCCCGGTTGTCCATCAGCCCCAGGATGCCGGCGACCTCCTCGTCCGTGGCTCCCATCCCCGCGAAGGACACCACCTGATCCACCGCCGTCAGGGCATCGCGCATCCCCCCGGCGGCGTTGCGTGAGATCAGCTCCAGAGATTTGCGGGAAAGCTTTATTCCTTCGGACAGCGTCACCTTTTCCAGGTAATCGGCCATCATCCGCACCGATATGCGGCCGAAGTCATAACGCTGGCAGCGCGACAGAATGGTCTCGGGAATCTTGTGGGGGCTTGTGGTGGCCAGGATAAACTTGACGTGGGGCGGAGGCTCCTCCAGGGTTTTCAACAGGGCGTTGAAGGACTCCATGGTCAGCATGTGCGCCTCATCAATGATGTAGGTCTTGAAGGCGCATTTGACCGGAGTGTACTTGGCGTTCTCGCGCAGCTCGCGGATGTTGTCTATGCCGCGGTTGGAGGCCGCGTCTATCTCAAACACATCCGGGGCAGAGTTGGAGGCAATCTCGCGGCAGTTATCGCAGCCGTTGCAGGGCTCCCCCTCGCTGGGCGAAAGACAGTTCAGGGCCTTGGTGAGAATCCTCGCGGTGCTGGTCTTGCCCACTCCGCGGCTGCCCGCGAACAGGAACGCGTGGGCCACCCGACCGCCCAGCACGGCGTTCTTCAGCGCACGGGAAACCGTATCCTGGCCGATAAGCTCGGCAAAGCGGGTGGGCCTGTACTTGCGTGCGAGAACGACGTAATCCATCGGGGCATCCATCAGGGAGGCCGGAACGGCTTTTTTTATCCAGGCATCAGGGGGTCGTGACTCCCCCCTGGAGATTAATGGGGTGGCCGGATTTCCGCGGCACATCTACGGAATCGGAGTGCTGCTTCCTTTCGGATCTGACACGGTTTGAAACTTTCGATTGCGCGAAAACCCGACCATGTTCTTCGTTTCCGGCCCATGGCCGCCCGGCGCCTGTCTGCTCCTGCCGGATCAGAAAGGTCCGGCGGAAAAAGCCTTTCCGGCCTCCCCCGGGCCTGAAAACGTCCTTTCCTGCGGATTACCGGTTCACGGGTGTTCCTTTCCTGTTATTCTTACCCGCAATGGGGGGTCAGGGCAAGGGACTGCGGGGGAAATAATGGGATAAACCGGAGCGTGCCCGATGGCCTGCCGTTCCGGGAGGACCCAATGCCCGCCGGATAGCCGCTGCTTATTTTCAGAAGAGATGCGCCGGAAGAATTTATCCGGCCTTGATAGCCTTCTCGGAGTCTTCCTTTTCGGCCAGTTCCCCCGACCGGCCGGCCACCACTACCTTGTTCCGGCCCTGTCTCTTGGCCTGGTACAGGGAGTTGTCGGCCTCCTGGATCAACCCTTCTCCCGAATCGGCGTCCTCGCCCAGGCTGGACACCCCGAAGCTGGAGGAAAGGAATCCCAGGGGCTGCTTTTCCCCCATGGGGAATTTTGTTTCCTGGATGGTGCGCCGCACCTTTTCCGCGATGACGGAGGCCATTTCCTTGCCCGTTTCCGGCAGCACCACTACAAATTCCTCGCCGCCATAGCGGGCCGCAAGATCCGAGGCCCGGACGGATTTGGCCAAAATGGCGGCCACCATTCTGAGCACCTCGTCGCCCATCTGGTGCCCGTTGGTATCGTTGTAATGCTTGAAGTTGTCCACATCCAGCATGATGAGCGAGCAGGTCTTGCCGGTCTGGCGCGAGTAGTCGATCTGGGTTTCCAGGAACTCATCGAAATGCTTGCGGTTTGCCAGTTTGGTGAGCCCGTCCGTATAGGCCTGCCGCTGGGCCTGATCCATGGTCTGATGCAGCGATTCCTCCTTGCGGTGCGACTTGAGAAGAGACTTCACCTTGAAGCGCAGATCGAAGATGGAAAACGGCTTGGCCAGGAAGTCGGTCACGCCACGTTCCACGGCGATGGTCCTTTCGGCGAAATCCTTGTAAAGCGAACTTACCGAAAGAATGGGGGCCACATACTTGCGGTGCTGGGTGAGTGAGGCCAGTATTCTGTGGTTGGACCAGCCCGGCTCCGTAAACGAGGGATCCAGGATAACCAGGTCCGGGCGAAAGTCCTCGTAGTTGTCCAGAAACTCGAAGGGATCGCTGGTGGTGTAGATCACCGACTCGGGCCACAGGTGGTCGATCACGCCCTTGGATATCATGCGGTCCATATCCGACTCGTCGACTATCATGATCCGGTTGGGCCGCTCTTCCCCCTGCTTCTGGGTCTTGGGGAACTTGATATTGATGGAGGATTCGCCATCGCGGTCTCCGATGATCAGCAGGCCCTGGTACTGGGAAATCACCTTTCTGGCCAGCGGCAGACCGATCATCAGCCCCATTCTTCCCCGGTGGTCTCCTTCGGTGGGATTGATGCTTTTCAGGCTGACACCCGTGTAGGAAATCTCAAGCTCCACCTGCGATGATTCAACCAGCAGACTGCCCGAAAGGGTAACCCTGGTCTTGGGGGTGGCCGAGAGCATGGCCTGCTCGATAAGCAGGTTCAGCACGGTGCTGATCTGGTCGGCGTCCCCGGTCATCTGCAGACCGTTTTCTGGGAAATTCATCTTGAAGGCTATCTCGTTGCGCGAGGCCCAGGTGGAAAGGTCGGTGCAGATGTTTTCCACCACCTCCACCAGATCGATCATCACCATGCCGCCCTGCTGGAACTCAAGCTGCAGCTCGGACAGGTAGTTGATGTTCTCGCTTACAATCCGCAGATACTCGGTCTGGTCGTAGATGTTGCGGACGTGATTGGAAATTTCCTGGGGAGTAAGCTCCTCGATGGCCTGCACTATCTTGCCGGCGTGATTGAGAATCTTGCGGATGGGGGAATTCAGTTCGCCGGAGATGACAGAAAGGGTCTCGGTCTTGAGCATGTCGCTGCGCTGGAGTTCCTGGTAGGTTGCCTCCAGGTTGCGCAGGGTGTTCTGCACCTCATCGTTCTTCATGCTGATGGCCTCTTCCTGCTGGCGCTGCATGGTGACATCGCGCATCTGGTAGGCGATCATGATTTCCTCATGCCCGCCAACGGAGATGGGGGAAACATTTACCTGAAGCACCAGCTTGTTCAGGCCTTCCCCGCGCATCCACTCCCCGCGCCATATGTGCCCCGGCTTGTTGAGGTCGAAGCCGTTCAGATCAAAATTGGCGGCGATCTTATGGATGGTGTCGTGCTTGTCGGAAAGGGTGATTCCGATGGAGGAAAGAAGCGCCTCGGCAGTGGGGTTGTGGATGATCACCAGCCCGGAGGAATCGCATACCAGCACCGCCTCGGTGCTGGTCTGGATGACCTGTGAATAGAGCCTGATCTCCTGCAGCTTGTTCTTGATGTCGGATTCCAGCTCTTTGTGGCTGGTGGCCATTTCCTGGGCCTCCAGCACCATGTCCTCATACAGGCGGGCCCGACTGGACACCTCGGTGAGCTTGGCCGCCATGATATGGGTGAACACGGACAGGAATTCCATGGCCAGATGGCTTTCGCTGGTTTTCTTGCCCTTCTTTTGGGCGTCCTCCTTCACGTTGCTGGCGGAAACTTTTATCAGGGTGGAATCGGCATCCGTGACAACATCGGCGGACCTGGGCAATGAGCTGACCACGGCGATCTCGCCCACGATATCGCCCGGATCATTGAGCCGGAGCACAACCTTGTCCTGGGCCAGTACCTTCAGGGAGCCTTTGATGAGGAAATAAACGTCATCATCATGGTCGCCCTCTTTGATGAGGTAGTGTTTTGCGGGGGCTTCAATGTGGATTCCGGTTTGCAGGACCTTTTTGAGCGTTTCTTTGCTCATGGTCTTGAAATACCGGCAGCCTGACAACGTTTTTAGCGCTGATTCTAGCAGTTTTGGACTATCGGCAAGATTTATTTCCTTCAAATCCTTCATCAGCGTCTGTTCATCCGTTTCAGCCAATCACTGTATTTCGCGGCAGTTGGAGCATTAAAACTCAAACAATCACGGTTATGTTAACAAACCATGTGTTTTTTAGCAAAAACCAGACCGTTCAACTGATAAGATCAATGGATAGCTGGAAATATTTATTCATGAACCCAGTGGTCTATCGGCTTATGAACTGGATACCCCTGGCGGAAGTTAATAAATATTCACCTTGTTGATTTTATTACTAACAGGAGATTATCCCAAAAGCTTGTAATAAAATCAAGCTATTTATTAAATATTCGATTTTTTATCCTGCCGGCCTGTTGAAAGCATTTCGGCCAGTGTTCCCTAATATTCCCGCCTTTATCAAGAAAATTTTGTCAAATGTTGGGACTTTTCCCGAAAGCCGCGCCAGCGGCCTCGAAAACAGCCTCCGAAAGGGTGGGGTGGGCATGAATGGTGGCCAGAATTTCCTCTGCGGTGGCCTCCAGCCTGATGGCCAGCGCAAGCTCCGCCAGCAGTTCGGTGACCTCCGGTCCGATCATATGGGCTCCCAGCAGTTGCCCGTGGGGCTCGCCAAAAATCAGTTTAACCATTCCCTCGGTATGTCCCATGGCATTGGCCTTGCCCGAAGCGGCAAAGGGAAACCTGCCGATGCGTACCTGAAGCCCCTGTTCCTGGCATTGTTTTTCTGTCAGTCCCACGGAGGCCACCTGGGGCTGGCAGTAGGTGCAGGCGGGCATGTTGGCGTAATCAACGCCGTGATGGGACTCACCGGCCAGCGCGGCCACGGCGGCCTCGGCCTCGGCGCTGGCCTTGTGTGCCAGGAGCTGCCTGCCGGTGACATCCCCGATGGCGTATATATGGGGCTGGCTGGTACGCATGTGGTCATCCACGGCGATAAAGCCGTTTTCAGACAGGGCCACCCCGGCAGCCTCCAGGCCCAGGCCCTGGACAGCCG
>JAOUPZ010000215.1 GCA_029879595.1 Deltaproteobacteria bacterium
CAAAGGGAACCGCGCCAATGGACTGGGTGCCATCCAGCATGAACAGCGCCCCCACATCAGCGGCCCGTTTGCGCAGCGGAGCCAGATCAAAGGGCGTGCCGTCCGTCCAGTGAACCGTGGAAAGGGCCACTACGCGGGTGCGTGAATCAATGGCCGCCAGCATCCTCTCGCTCCACACCCGGGCCGGGAACAGCCGCTCGTCGGGGCGCGGGAGCATGCGCAGTTCGGCTCCGGCCCTGCGGGCGTTTTCCCTCCAGGCGTAGACATTGCTGGGGAATTCCTCCCCGGGCATCACCACGTTGTCTCCCGCACCCAGCTTCACGTTCAGGGCCGCCAGGGCCGTGCCATAGCTTACCGCCGGAACCAGGGCCACCTTCTCGGCCGGCGCGTTGATTAGCCCGCCAATGGACTGGCGCAGGGCGTCCGGCTCGGAAAAGAAATCGGATGGCTGCATCCGCGCTGGCGTGGACTTGCGCCGCAGCCCCACGATCCCGGCTTCCTCGGTGGCCCGGGGCAGGGGGCCCTTGTACGCGCAGTTCAGGTAGTGCTCGTCTGACGGCAGTGAGAACAGGTGACTTTGACATTCCATGATGGTTTTCCGGCTCTGTTGTTGGTTCGGTAAATTTATCCGTCAGGATTTTTCCGGGGTGGGTGCCGGTTCCGGCTCAACTTCACCACGGGGATGAATGCGCCGCACTATGCGGGCCACCTCCATGAAGCCTTTGGGGCCGTAGCGGTCCAGGTCGCCCAGGCGCTTGGCGCCCAGCAACCGGCGCAGGGAGCGGGTATCGCCGCCCCGCTCGCGGAAATGCCGGGCGGCCAGCAGGCGCAGCTCCCGGGGGCCGCCTTCCAGCCCGGCGGCCTCCATGGCCCGGCGCACCTCACGGGCCAGGCGGGCCGGCGTGCAGGCCCGGCCCCGCGAGTCTATCCAGAAGGCCGGGGCGCCGGGCACCTCACCGCCGGTGAGCATCCTCTGGCGCTCCTCCTGATAGGCCCGGGCCCGGGCTATTCCCTCGGGGGAAAGCGGAATCTCCAGGTCCCCGCCATCCAGGCGCAGCCTGGCCTGCCCCTCCCGGGGCGAAAGCTCCATGTCGCGGAGATGGTACACCTGCGAGGGTCGCAGCATGGCCCCATACAGCAACTCCAGCAGAAGCTGCCGCCGGACGGCGTTCACTCCACCGGGGGTATCCTTGAACATGGCCCGCACGGCCTCCTCGTCCCCAGCGGGCACACCCAGGTTCCGGCGGGGCAGCCGGGGTTTAAGACTGCGCGCCGGATTGCGCTCCATGTGCCCGCGGCTGACCAGAAAGCCGAAGAACGACCTCAGCGCGGTGGCGTTCAGGGCCTGGGTATTGGGACTCCAGCGCTTTTTCCTGATCCGGTCGTTCAGGTAGATTTCCAGGGCCCGCCGGTCAATATCGCTCCATTGCCATTCTGCCGGCAGCATCAAGGCGCCGGGGTCCTCCCTCAGCACTGTGAGCAGCCCCCGCAGCAGCCCCAGATAGGTCTGGATGCTTTCCGGGGTCATTCCTTTTTCCACTTGCAAATGGTCCTGGAACTGGCTAATAATTGTGCTTGTGGTTATTGGCTTCATGCTCGCTTTTCAGGCAGCCGGGACACTGTTTGAGCAGCTCAGGGGCCAGGGGACGCCAGATGGCGTCCAGGAGAGCACCCGTAAAGCTTACAGCATACATGGTGCTCGCTTCATATCAACAGGCTCACCTTAGTATCGTCTGGCGCACAAAGCCAGTGCAGATGAAGAATGCCTTGAAAACCGGTGCGTTTCCCATGGGAAAAAGAGCCGGTTCAGGCCGCCGTTGGCTGTTTGACAGGCGCAGAACTCATCCGCAGATGGCCCTTTGCTGGAGAAGCGGGGCAACGCTCCGTTTTGAAAACACGCCGGATAAAACCTTTTCCTCAGGGCCTGCCCGAAAGCCGGAAGCCTGCTCACTGCAGGAACGGCAGACTCAGGGCCGGAAGAAAAGCACCGTGATTTCATCAGTTTCCAAAGACGGTCCACAGGAGATAGAACTTGAAAAAGATTGAAGCCATCATCAAACCTTTCAAGCTGGAAGAGGTGAAAGAGAGCCTGGATGCCGTTGGCATCAAGGGGATCACCGTCAGCGAGGTCAAGGGTTTCGGCAGGCAGAAGGGGCACACCGAACTCTACCGTGGGGCGGAATATGTGGTGGATTTCCTACCCAAGATAAAGCTGGAGATTGTGCTTTCGGATGATCTGGTGGAAAAGGCGGTGGAGGCCATCATCGGCGCCGCCCGGACAGGGAGGATCGGTGACGGGAAAATTTTCATTCTTCCCATGGATGACGTAATCCGCATCCGTACCGGGGAGCGGGGCGATGAGGCTTTCTGACCGCCTCCCCAACGGATGACCGGAACAAGCACATTAACAACGAAACAAGGCAGCATACCCACTAAGGTGAAAAGACATGGCAAAGACACCCGCTGAAGTATTGAAAATGATCAAGGACGAGAAGATACAGATCATTGACCTGAAGTTCATGGACCTTATCGGCTCCTGGCAGCATTTCCAGATCAGGCCCCAGTCCCTTGACGAGAGCGCCTTCGATGAGGGAGTGCCCTTCGACGGCTCATCCATCCGGGCCTGGCAGGGCATCGAAAGCAGCGACATGTCCGTAGTGCCCGATCCGGTTACCGCCAAGATTGATCCGTTCTTCGAGGCCAAGACCCTCTCGCTCATCTGCAATGTGCGCGACCCGGTCACCGGCGAGGACTACTCCCGTGACCCCCGCAACGTGGGACGCAAGGCCCTCAACTACCTGAAGTCCACCGGCATCGCCGATATGGCCTACTTCGGCCCGGAGTCAGAGTTCTTCGTTTTCGACTCGGTGTGCTACGACACCCACTCCGGCGCGGGATACTACTTCTTAGACTCCAACGAGGCGCCCTGGACCACGGGAGAAACCGAAGGCAACATGGGTTACAAGGTTCGCCCCAAGTCGGGCTACTTTCCCGTCATGCCATCGGACTCCATGCAGGACATGCGAAACGAGATGGTGATGATGATGGAGCAGATGGGCCTTGAGGTGGAGCGCTCGCACCACGAGGTGGCCCCGGCCCAGCACGAGATCAACTTCAAGTTCGACACCCTGGTGAGCACTGCGGACAACCTGCAGTGGTTCAAGTACATTGTGAAGAACGTGGCCAAGAAATACGGCAAGATCGCCACCTTCATGCCCAAGCCCATGTTCAACGACAACGGCAGTGGGATGCACACCCACCAGTCGCTGTGGAAGGACGGCAAGCCCCTGTTTGCCGGGGACAAATACGCCGGGCTGAGCGAGATGGCCATTCACTACATCGGCGGGCTGCTCAAGCATGCCCGGGCTCTTTCGGCCTTCACCAACCCCTCCACCAACTCCTACCGGCGGCTTGTGCCGGGCTTCGAGGCACCGGTGAACCTGGCCTACTCCAACCGCAACCGCTCGGCCTGCATCCGCATTCCCGTGGTGACATCGCCCAAGGCCAAAAGGGTCGAGTACCGCGTGCCTGACACCACCGCCAACGCATACATAGCCTTCGCCGGCATGCTTTTGGCCGGACTGGACGGCATCCAGAACAAGATCGACCCGGGCGAGCCCCTGGAAAAGGACATCTACGGCCTGCCGCCGGAGGAACTGGCCAAGGTGCCCAAGACCCCGGCCTCTCTGCGCGAGGCGCTGGAAGAGCTCAAGTCCAACCACTCCTTCCTGCTCCAGGGCGGGGTGTTCACCGAGGATCTGCTGGAAAAGTGGATCGATTACAAGATGGAACACGAGGTCGGCCCGGTGGAAAGCCGCCCCGTACCCCACGAGTTCTACCTGTATTTCGACATTTAATGATCAGGCCGCCTGCCCGGGTTTTCCCGGGCAGGATTCCGGCATGAATCAAGCGCGGCGGTGCCCGGACAGGGCTCCGCCGTTTTTTTGCTGTTTTTTCCACCGGTGCAAGCGGGTTCCTGAAACCCGGTTTTCCGCCCTGAACCGGTAGGGGGATTTTCCTTCCGCAGGACCGATCACAACAATTCCCGCTTCGATCTAAACCATATTATTATTGCGCCCCGGCCCTCTTTTCTGGTAATTTGGAGGCGTTTGAATATTAGCTAATATCCGGGACCGGAATACTTCAAAACGAACAATATCCCATATCAGAGCGGAACGGACCCCGCGCAAAGCGTGGCAAAACCGCCCGCGTCAGAATACATTGAAAAGGTGCAGCGTGAACCCTCGGAACATCAATCACGAAAGTAAAAAACTGGCGCTGGTTTTGATCCTGGCGGCATCCCTGTTTACCACGGCCTGCAGCAATCCTCAGGGGGATGATAATCCGAATACCGGCGGCATAACCGCCAATGCCGTCTGGCCGGAGGCCACGGCGGATGGGGCTGTAATGCCCGCGGCGCTGGGGACTGTGTCAAATTACTCCCCGCTGGCCGACATGCCGGCCGAAGTGGTGACCATGCGCTTCGAGGTGTCCGGTCCGGGCATGGACACGATGACCAAGGATTTCCTGGCCTCGACCAAGTCGGGAACCATGAACGGCGTGCCCGTGGGTGACAACCGCGTTCTGAAGATGATCGGACTTAATTCTTCGGGCAACGCCATCTTTGAAGGCTCCAGCAGTACCCTCAGCGTATACCCCGGACAGGTCAGCAGCGCCGGAGCAATACAGATGGGAGCGGTCATCCCCACCGGCGTAGAGGAAGTGCCCGGCCCGGTGACCGGGTTCACGGCCACCAGCGGGAATGCCCAGGTAACACTGACCTGGAGCAACCCCACCGACGCCAGTTTCGCTGGGGTGCGGATCGTGCGCCGCAACGACGGATCCTATCCCGCCTCGCCCCTGGACGGAACCAAGGTTTATGAGGGCACGGACGGCACCTACACCGACCAGACGAACATATCCAACGGGACCACATACTTCTACGCCGCCTTTGCCTACAGCAGCGACCCGTACTACTCAACCAAGGCCACCGCCAGCGCCACCCCGTCGGCCAGCGACACCACCCCACCGGGTGAAGTCACGGGGCTTTCGGCCTCTGTAGGCAACGGCCAGATAACCCTTAACTGGACAAATCCCAGCGACAGCGATTTCGCGGGGGTGATCGTCAGGCGCAGCTCCACCGCATTCCCCCCGGCAGCCGGCTCGGGAACCTCTGTGTATAACGACCTGGGCACCAGTGTCACCGACACAGGGCTGACCAACGGCACCGTATACTACTACACGGTCTTCACCTATGACGGCACCAACTATTCAACCGGGACCCAGATCAGCGCCACGCCCGTAGTAGGCACACCCACGGGCCTTTCCGTGAGTGCTCCGTTTGAAGGCGCCTCCCTGGAAATCACCTGGGGCAGCGTCAGCGGCGCCACCGGATACAACCTGTACCGGGGGGAGGCCACCGGGGTCACCCAACTCACCGGGACCAAGATCGCGGATGTGACCAGCCCCTACACCGATTCCTCGCTGACCAACGGAACGGAGTACTTCTACGTGGTGACGGCCATCGACGCCAACAGCGAAAGCGCCGACTCCACCGAGGCCAGCGGCACACCGACCTATGTGGCTCCGCCAGCCCCCCCGACAGTCAACTCGGTGACCAGTCCCACCACTGTTTCTTCG